>JBJMLT010000416.1:0-7984 GCA_045805165.1 Flavisolibacter sp. | reverse complement strand
CTGCCACCACAGGCAGATGTCAGCTCATTAAATCTTGGAATAGGATATAATTTTTTAAATACCGATTATCGTTATAATCCACGAAAAGGAAATGAATTGAGCTTTATTGCATCGGCAGGAACAAAAAATATCAGGAAAAATAGCGAGATAGTTAACCTGGAAGATCCTTCCGATCCTTCCTATAATTTTGACAAGTTATATGATACGGTTAAATTGAAAGCTTATCAATTTCGAATCAATGCTATTGCCGCGCACTATCTTCCTTTAGGAAAGCAATCCACCTTAAAATTAGGCTTAAATGCAGGCATCTATCAAAGTGCCAGCTATTACATAAATGAACTGTTTCGCATTGGAGGATATAAATTATTGCGTGGATTTGATGAAGAAAGCCAGTATGTTTCTCAATATGGAATTGGAACAGTTGAGTATCGTTATCGAATAGGGATCAATTCATTTTTCTTTGCGTTCGCCGATGCAGGCTTTGGTAAATATGTATTGCCTGCTGAAGCCACTCACGCTTATTTGGGAACCGGATTAGGGCTTTCTTTTGAAACCAAGGCGGGAATCATAAACCTGGCTTGGGCTGTAGGTAAAAGAGATGATACCCAATTCAATCTCCGGCAATCAAAAATACATATAGGCTTTGCCAGCTTCTTTTAGATGAAAAGCTTATTTTAAAATGAACGAAGAAAATAAGTTTTGACTTTTTACATTTAACTTTTCACTTTTACTCCCGATGATGAAGTTGATTTTAGTAATACTGATAATGTTGATCGGTGAAGGGATTTTCGCTCAGGTTGATTCATCAACTACGAATACAGATACAAGCCATAAGGTTGCAACAATTGTAAAACCCATAATAAAAAAGCGCATACACCCTAAAAGAGATTCCCTGGCATTAGCGGCTCATAGAAAAGATTCTTTATCCCAGGCTTTTATTAGTAGTATTCCAAAACTTGCTGTTACTTATAATCGGTCAGACAGCTTTAACTTTACCAATCATCCATTCTTTTCCTTTAGCAATCCTATTCATTACACCGTTACTATTAAAGAGTGGCAAGGTAAAGAAGTGATCTTTTATTCATTAGTTGCTTTACTTATTTTCTTTGCATTGATCAGGAATTCGTCATCAAGGTATATGACTGATCTGTTCCAGACCTATTTTCGAACTACAGTCAGGCAAAGGAATATTAAGGATCAATTGGTTCAAAGCCCTCTATCTTCTCTTCTGTTCAACATCTTCTTTTTATTAAGCACTGGAATGTTTCTTTCCTTATTGATCCAAAGCTATGGTTGGGGAACCCAATTCAATTTCTGGATCCTCTTTTTATATTGCATGTTAGGGTTGATAGGTATTTATGGAGTGAAATACATAACGCTAAAATTCTTTGGATGGGTCTTCCAGATGACCGATGCAATTGACACCTATATCTATATAGTTTTTTCAACAAACAAGATAATTGGTATTTTTTTGCTGCCGTTTCTGGTCATCCTGTCATTTTCAGATGGAATGATGAACCGGGCGGCCCTAACCTTGAGCATTGTAATGGTGCTGGGACTTCTTGCCTATCGTTATTTTTTATCCTTTATTTCCGTTCAAAGAATGATAAAAATTGGCTTTTTCCACTTTGTTTTATACTTCTGCGCCTTTGAAATAGCCCCCCTGTTATTGATTAACAAACTGTTATTTAGATTTTTGGTAGAAAGATATTAAATTTGCACAACGTTAGCCGAACCTACACATGGTAAAAAACGGGGTTAAGGCCGGATTTACGGCCACAAATAAAAAAAAGGTTTTGATTACCCAACCGAGGCCCGAGAGTGAGAAATCGCCTTACTTCGAGTTGAGCAGAAAGTTTGATGTGGAGTTGGATTTTCATCCTTTTATCAGGTTGGAGCCCATCCCTGCAAAAGAATTCCGCAAGCAAAAGATTGATATTCAAAATCATACAGCTGTAATTTTCACCAGTCGCAATGCTATTGATCACTTCTTCCGGGTATGTGAAGAGATGAAGGTGAGTATTTCCCAGGATACAAAGTATTTCTGCATTACCGAAGCAGTTGCACTTTATCTTCAGAAATTTATCTTATACAGGAAAAGAAAGGTGTTTTATGGAGCTGATGGTAGCAACAAAAGCCTTTTTGACGTCATCAATAAGCACAAATCAAACGAAAAATTCCTGTATGTATGCTCTGAAAATCAACAGGATAGTGAAATAACCGGTTGGTTAAAGATTAATAATTGCTCATTCTCCCTTGCTTTTATGTATCGTACTGCCAGTAACGATGTAAAAGCCATTCTTGATACAAAAGAATACGACGTAATCTGCTTTTTTACTCCAAGTGGAGTTAAAAGTCTTTTTGACAATGCTCCAAGGTTCAAACAAAATGGGACTGTCATCGGTGCCTTTGGAAATAATACTTCCAGGGCCATTGAAGAAGCAGGCCTAAAATTGGGCATTAAAGCTCCGGAACCTCAAGCCCCCTCTATGGTCGCCGCTCTGGAGAGGTTTTTGATAATGGAAACAAAAAGGAAGTAAAGTAATTTACTGATTACGTTTACTATTTAAGATTTACTCCAATACAATAGCCTGACTTTTTAGGGCAATTCCAGCGTTTATATTCCTTCTGGTTACTAAGCCATTGGATCTTATAGTCATACCTTTATTTATTAAGGAATATTAGATCCTATCTCAATTCAAAGATTTATAGGAAATGACTGACTATACAAATAGTAAATCCAATCGATTAAAGAAAGAGTCCAGCCCATACCTTCTGCAGCATGCGCATAACCCTGTAGATTGGTACCCTTGGGGAGAAGAGGCTTTTGAAAAAGCAGTCAGAGAAAATAAGCCAATATTGGTAAGTATTGGTTATGCAGCTTGTCACTGGTGCCACGTAATGGAAAGAGAAAGTTTTGAAAATGAAGAGATAGCAGCCATTATGAATGAGCATTTTGTAAATATAAAGGTGGACAGGGAGGAGCGGCCAGATATAGATCATATTTATATGGATGCCGTACAGGCAATCACAGGAAGCGGTGGTTGGCCATTAAATGTATTTCTTACACCGGATAAAAGGCCATTTTATGGAGGCACCTATTTTCCTCCTGTAAGAGCATTTAATCGGGCTTCCTGGAAAGAGGTTCTTTTATCTATTTCCCACGCATATAAAGAACAAAAGGAAGAAATTGACAACCAGGCGGCTAACCTCACAGAGCATATAAAAATGTCCAATGCCTTTGGAACTAAGAATATGGCCTCTTCCAACCTGTATTCAATTGATAAGATCAATGAAGCTTTTGGAAATATTCATAAAATGGCTGATAAGGAATGGGGTGGATTTGGAAAGGCTCCTAAGTTCCCGCAAACTTTTACTATTACCTTCTTGTTAAGGTATGCCCACCTGGAAAATAATAATGAAGCCAGGGATCTGGCTCTTTTAAGTCTCGACAAAATGATCCGGGGTGGCATTTATGATCATATAGGCGGTGGATTTGCCAGGTATTCCACTGATAATGAATGGCTCGTACCCCATTTTGAAAAGATGCTTTATGATAATGCCTTATTGATTTCTACTTTATCAGAAGCTTTTCAACTTACAGGCGATTCAGTCTATAAGGATATAATAACAGAAACTCTTGCCTTTATTGAAAGAGAACTAATGCATCCGGAGGGAGGTTTTTTCAGTGCTCTGGATGCGGATAGCGAAGGTGAGGAAGGCAAGTTTTATGTTTGGGATTATTTTGAAATAGAGGATATATTAGGGAAGGGGTATGATGATTTTATGTCATATTATGACATTACCCCTAAAGGTAACTGGGAAGAGAAGAACATTCCGAGGATCAAAATCCCTTTTGAAGAGTTCATACGATCAAAAAATTTAGATGGAGAAGCTTTTAAAGCATTGCTAAATAAGGGAAAACAAAAGTTGCTGGAAGCTAGGAGCAAAAGAGTAAGGCCAGCTTTGGATGATAAAGTGCTTTTAGGATGGAATGCTTTAATGAATATGGCATATTCTAAAGCCTATGCGGCTACAGGCACTAAGCATTACCTCGAGGTAGCAATAAGAAACATGGACTTTTTGCTTCAACGGTTTAACAAGCCAAACGGTCTTTTGCATCATACCTGGAAAAATGGAAGTCCTTCACAACCAGCCTTTTTGGATGATTACAGCTATTTGGTTTTTGCATTAATAGAGCTAGGGCAGGTCTCTTCTGATTTTTCTTATCTTGATAAGGCTTATCAACTAACTCAAATTATTATAGAATACTTTGGCGACAGGGATTCTTCTTTGTTTTATTTTACGCATAAAGAGCAGAATGACATACTGTTACGAAAAAAAGAGTTGTATGACGGAGCAACTCCTTCCGGTAATGCCGTAATGGCTTATAATTTATTCAGGCTATCTGTCCTGTTTAATGAAAAGGATTGGAGATCCAGGGCCGATGCTTTAATTAGCTCAATAGGTGACCTTGCTATTAAGTACCCAACCTCTTTTGGTTTTTGGTTATCAGTATTATTTGAAATTATTGCCGGTACAAATGAAATTGCTTTGCTGGGAAAGGACTGGGAAATATACCTCGTAGAACTACTTAGTAAATTTATCCCCCATAAATTAGTCATGGCAGCTCCCGCTCCCATAAAACAGTACCCATTGCTGGAAGATAAACAAGGCAATGGACAAATACTCATATATTTATGTAGAAACTACGCATGCGGGCAACCGGTAAATTCAGTAAGTCGTTTAATAAGTTTACTATCAGTTAAATAATTTTAAAAAAAGTACAATAATCGGTATCACCGGCCGTTACTGAATTGATGCCAAAAAAACATTTTGGTTACTTGGAAATGAGAAAAATTAATTTTAACCTTGTGGTTCAGTTCTCGAAACTTTATTATAGCCCAATACCCTTGTGTATGAAAATGAAAAACCATAACTACGCCTTAGTCGCCATTGCAGCCTTATCGCTCGCAAGTTGCGGAATCATAGGTAAAAAAGACAAAGGTAGTGTGTTGCCGAACGACGGACAGCTACATGGTATAGCTCCAGGCAGCCATTATGTCTTACCTAAGCCCCCTGGTATGGTTTATATTCCTCAGGGAACATTCCATATGGGACCCAGCGACGAAGATCCAGCTTATGCCTTTAGTGCACGTAATCGTTCTGTATCTATCAGTGGTTTCTGGATGGATGCAACCGAAATTACCAACAATGAATACCGCCAGTTCGTTTTCTGGGTACGGGATTCTATTGCTGCCAAAAAGCTTGGTTATGTAAAAGCTGATGGTGATGGTAATGAGCGTGTAGACTGGAATAAGATGAAAACAGTTAAATGGGGTGATCCCAAAGTAACTGAACAAATGGCGGATCTTATCCTTCCTCCCGAAGATCGCATCTTTGGCAAAAAAGATATTGATCCAAATAAGTTGGTTTTCCATTCAGAGACTTTTGATCTGAAGGAAGCTGCCAGACGTGAAAATGCAAACAAGCCCCGTTCACAGTTCATTGTTAAAAAAGACGTTCGTATATATCCCGATACATTGGTTTGGATCCGCGACTTCGCGTATTCATATAATGAGCCAATGACCAAGCGCTATTTCTCACACCCTGCTTTTGGAAACTACCCAGTGGTAGGTGTTAACTGGAATATGGCTACTGCATTCTGCGAATGGAGAACACAGTATCTGAATTCCTGGTTAGATTCCAAGAAAAGAGTTCAGGAATCAGACTTCCGCCTTCCAACTGAAGCTCAATGGGAATATGCAGCCCGCGGTGGACGTTCACAATCTATGTTCCCATGGGGTAACTATTACCTGAGAAATAAGAAGGGTTGTTTACTGGCCAACTTTAAGCCTGGCCGTGGTAACTATCCTGAAGACGGTGGTTTCTATACGGTTCGTGCAGATGCTTACTGGCCTAACGACTTTGGTCTGTATTGCATGGCAGGAAACGTAGCAGAGTGGACTTCCTCCATCTATTATGAAGGATCTTACACCTTCCAGCATGATATGAACCCTGATGTTCGCTGGAATGCTAAAGACTCCGATCCTCCTAAGATGAAACGTAAGGTTATCCGTGGCGGTAGCTGGAAAGACGTAGGTTATTACCTGCAGACTGGTACTCGTACATATGAATACCAGGATTCCACTAAATCCTACATTGGATTCCGAACAGTAATCGACCTTCCTGCACAAACAGGCAGAAAATAATAAAAACTAATTAACAGAGGATAACAGAAGTTATCCTCTTTTTAAACCTTAATATATTAAATTCTTTAACCAACCATTTTTAAAATCAATATTTTATGGCAGCTGCTATTCCTCCCAAAGTAAGTAAACTAGTTGACGTATTCGTTTCTATTGCCGCCGCAGTAGTAATCTGGGGTGCATTAAGAAAGATCCTTCACGCACCTGATGCCGATTTCTGGCTTAAAGTAGGTTTAACTACCGAAGCATTGGTGTTCTTAGTATATGGTGTTTTGTATTTAAGATATCCCGCTGTTGATGAACATGCTGGCGCCCATAAAGCTCCCGGTGATGTTCTTGGCTCATTAGACAAAGCCATGCTTGCAGCAGATATTACTCCAACTAACCTTAATAAGTTAGGTGAAGGTTTCAAAAAGCTGAATACAACTATAAGCAATATGAGTGATATCAGCGATGTAGTTGCTGCAACCGGAGATTATACTAAAAAGACCAAAGAAGTTACTCAGGCTTTATCCAGTGTAAAAGATGCTTATATAAATGCAGCAGGATCAGTTGGCGCATTTAACGCTGCTTCTGATGGAGCTAAAATTTTCCACGAGCAAATCCAGGTATTAACAAAGAACCTATCTTCTTTAAATACAATCTATGAACTGGAATTGCAGGAAAGCAATAACCATTTGAAAGTGCTGAACCAATTCTATGGTAAAATGGCTGAAACATCAAATGCGATGCTTGCTTCAGCAGACAATGCCAAGAAAGTTCAGACAGAAATTGGTAACCTGTCCACTAACCTTGGCCGTTTGAATAATATCTACGGTAACATGCTGAGTGCAATGCAAGGCAGATAATATGAAAAACAACCTTCAGAAAAACCATTTAAAAAGCGCTTAAATAACTACAGCATATGGCACTCCCTAAAGAGCCGCGGCAGAAAATGATCAACCTGATGTACCTCGTGCTTACAGCATTGTTGGCACTAAATGTATCAGCAGAGATCCTGAATGCCTTTAAGACGGTTAACAACAGTCTTACCAATACCAACAATACTATTAATCAGTCCACAAATACCATTTTATCCTCTTTACAGGATAAATTGAACGACGCCACTACTGCTGCGAAAGCGCAGATATGGTATCCAAAAGCAATTAAGGCACAGGAGTTAACTACTACCATGAATGCCTATATCGGATCTTTAAAAGATTCGATTTTAAAAGCTGCCCAGTTTCACCCAACAAAAGAAAATGGGTTCGATTCTTCCTTCAAGCAGGATAATCTCGATATTGCCACAAGAATGCTTGTTGAAGAAGGAAAAGGAAAAGAATTGTATAAAAGACTGGAACAATACAAAAAAGATCTTTTAGCAATTGATCCAATGATTGCTCAGCAATTTCAAAATTCTTTACAGATTGACCTGAGCATGCCTCGCGTTCAGGACAAAGGAAATAAAACATGGGAAGGTGCTTACTTTCACATGGTGCCGACCGTTGCTGCTATAACCATGCTTACCAAATTTCAGAATGACGTTAAGACTTCCGAGAATAGAGTAGTAGGATTCTGTCATGAACAAGTTGGTAAAGTAACCGTTCGCTTTGATACTTATGCAGCCATTATTGGCCAAAGCTCTACTTATTTAATGCCTGGCCAGGACATCGATGTTACTGCTGGTGTTGGAGCTTTTAGTAAAGCTGCAAAGCCAATAATTACAATAAACGGACAGTCTACAGCGTTAGGAGATGATGGTGCCGCACACATGAAATTTGCAGGTGGTGGTATCG
>JBJMLT010000415.1:0-5356 GCA_045805165.1 Flavisolibacter sp. | reverse complement strand
TTGTAGGGCATAGAGAATAGAATATGAATAAACCACACAGGTTATTTGATTTCCTTGAGCAACAGTTAAGTGATCCACCCTCCGATGGCATTCTTGCTGCCAAAGAAAATGGCATTTGGAAAAAATACAGCACTGCGGAAGTAAAGACCATAGTAGATCAGCTAAGTGCAGGTCTATTAGCCATGGGTATCAGCAGCAATGATATGACAGTAGAAGGACGCGATAAAGTGGCCATTATCTCCAAAAACAGACCTGAATGGATATTTCTGGATCTTGCAGTTCAACAAATAGGAGCTGTTCTCGTACCTATTTATCCCACTGCACACGTAAACGATATAGAGTTTGTATTCAATGATGCCAAAGTAAAACTGGTATTTGTAAACGATAAGGATCTTTTTAATAAAGTGCAATCCATCCAATCACGGACACCATCCCTGCAGGAAGTTTACAGCTTTGAACATTTATATGGTTGCAGGCATTGGAGTGACCTGTTGACAACAGGTAAAGAAAAAGATTTTGAACACATCAGCATTCTGGCTCAAAAAATAAATACTGAAGATCTTTTTACTATTATTTATACATCTGGTACTACAGGATCGCCAAAAGGAGTAATGCTTTCACATCATAACGTATTAAGTAATGTTATGACATGCATACCCTATTTACCCGTTGAAAAAAACGCAAGGGTTTTAAGCTTTTTACCACTCAATCATATTTTTGAGAGAATGGTAACATACGTTTACCTTTTTGCGGGTTGCACGGTTTATTATGCCGAAAGCCTAGATACACTGGGAGAGAACATAAGAGAAGTGCAACCTCAAATGTTTACAACTGTTCCCCGCTTACTTGAAAAAGTTTATGAACGGATATTAAAGAAAGCCGAAGAATTATCTGGTGTAAAGAAAAAATTATTTTTCTGGGCGCACGACCTGGGCGAAAAATATGATATAAACAAGAAGGGATCTATTGCATATCGTTTACAACTGGCCATAGCTAATAAATTAGTTTTTAAAAAATGGAGAGAAGGCTTAGGTAATTCTATCAATGCTATTGTAACGGGTGCTGCTGCATGTCAGGTGCGACTAATCAGAATATTCACGGCAGCTGGAATACCTATATTAGAAGGATATGGACAAACAGAAACATCACCGGTAATTAGTGTGAACCGTCTAACAAAAGGAGATAGAATGTTTGGTACTGTAGGTCCGATTATTGAAAATGTTGAAGTAAAAATTGAGCAGGATGGAGAAATATTGTGTAAAGGCCCTAATGTAATGATGGGATACTATAAGCGTCCGGATTTAACTGAAGATGTCATAAAAGAAGGATGGCTTTATACAGGCGATATTGGTCTATTGATTGATAATAAATTTCTGAAGATCACAGACAGAAAAAAAGAGATCTTTAAAACTTCAGGTGGGAAATTTGTAGCCCCGCAGCCTATAGAAAATAAGATGGTAGAATCACCTTATATAGAGCAGGTGATGGTAATTGGTGCAGGTGAGAAATTTGCGGCCGCTTTGATCGTGCCGGCATTTGCAAAAGTAAAAGAATGGTGCAGGCAGAATAAAGTTGAAGAAAATGCAGTAAACGGTGAGCTGGTGCATAACCCTAAGGTTATTGAATATTTCAAATCTATAGTGGATGAAATGAACAAGCAGTTTAGCCATGTAGAACAGATCAAAAAATTTGAATTACTTCCTCATGAATGGACTGTTGAAGGCAGTGAGCTTACTCCTACGTTAAAACTTAAGCGTAAGGTCATCATGGAAAAATATGCGAGTGTTGTGAAGAAGATATATTCGTGAAACGTCAATCGTCAATCGTCAATCGTGAATCGTCAATCGTCAATTTCCGGGAATCGGGGGATCGTGAATGGTGATTGTTAAAAAAGTCAATAATTGATGAAATACATTAAAGCATTTTACGCAATTCACGACTTCCTCCTTGTCAACTTTTTAAACTGTTAACTTTTTACTGTGTTCAGCCTTCCCCACCTAGTTCTCTATCTTCATCTTCTTCATGTTCAGTGGCAGGAATATCGCTTATCTCTTTATGAAAACGTTCAGGTTCCTGATCTATAAATTCAGGTTGATTTTTTAATTGTTCATCTGTTTTTGTTGGCTGGGGATAAGCGAGTGGTCTTTCATCTCGCTTTTTATTATTATCCATAAAAAGATTTTTTATTGATCAGCTAATTCACTAAAACATTAAGCCCTGTACAAAAGTACAAGGCTTAATGAATTATCTGCAAAAGACCAGATCAAAAAAGGGTCTTCATTTTACAAGGTATTACATTCCACCTTGTCCACTGCGGGAAGAACCGCCCTGGCCTTCAGTTTCACCGCTACGGGAAGTTCCAGAAGTACCGGAATTACCAGTACCCATGCTACCGCCACGTCCCTGATCGCCACCTTGCATTCCTTGTCCTGAAGAAGATCCACTTTGAGATCCGCCTTGTGATCCACTGGTACCTTGACTTTGTCCACCTAAACCTTCAGAACCGCGTTGAGAGCCACCCTGAGAGCCACTTTGAGAGCCGCCTTGTGACCCTTGAGAACCTGATTGACTACCACCGCTCTGGGATTGATCCCTGTTTTGATCTTGATTTCTGTTGTCTGCCATAACTGTAAATTTTTAAGTCAAAAAATGATAAGAACTATGATAATCAATAAAAAATGTATGCCGCAATACAGACGTATAAAACGGGTATATAAACTATATTGATCTTATCCATTTTCATCTTTTAAATTTTTGTGGGGAAGGATGTCAACAAGGCTCTGCTGGCATATTTTTTAACCGGTTTCATGCATAATTTAAAACATAACTTCAATAAAGAGTTTAACCTTTCAGTCTAATAAAAACAAAGCCCGCTGAAGCGGGCTTTTGCATAAAACTTATCAAGCTTATCTAATCTGAATTCTGTCCGTCATAATCACTGCCGGTCACATTTTTTTTAGTTGTAAGTCCTGAACCTCTTTCTGTTGATGACCTGCGATTATTAAATGAAGATCCATTATCCATATCTGTAGTACCACCTCTGCTGGCGGAAGCATTCTGCATGCCTCCTGAATCCCTTAATTCTTCAGTAGCGTGTGATCTCCTGTTTTTACTGTCCTTCTTTTTATCTTTCATAATTAAAGATTTTAATACTCTACTTACAACAAAATGCAGTCCCGATTTTGATTTATAACCAATTATAACAATTGAAATTCTGGCCTTTTTGCTATAATTTTGCAACTTCGTTTAATTCAATTGAATTGGAAATTAACTATAAAGAAATTATTAAGCAGCCTGCTCATATTTCTTTTGGCGCTAGGGTTAACCCCTAAAATACTTCTGCACAATTTTTTAGCTGACCATAAAGATTCCTGTTTTGATAACCATTCTTTAAAAGGAGATCAGGTAACGAAGGAAGGATATAATTGCAGCTTTGAGAATCTTGTGGCTGAATCACCTTTCATTTCTGAAGACCTAATCATTGAAACCAGCCAACCTGAAGCGAATACCAGGCATATTTCATTTACACTTACTGATTATTTATTACATCTAAGTCATTATGCTGAACTACGCGGTCCCCCAACAATGGGGTAATTATTTAACCTTCCATTCTCTCAATAACTAAATTAAAAATCCATTTGCGAAGTAAGGATGTACGCTATCATCCTCGAAAAGATTTACAATGAAAAATGCTTTTTTATTTTCTATTATTTCAATTCTTACCCTTTTTTCAAAACAAGCAACTGCTTCAGATACATTAAAAAAATTTAAAGATCCATATATTGGAACTCTATCTGGTAAAGTAACCGATAAATCTAACGGAAGGCCTTTACCAGGAGCAACTATATATATCAATGATCTTAAATTGGGTGTGGTAGCCGATTCACTGGGAAATTATATATTCCGCAAGCTGCCTTCAGGAACTTTTTTAGTGGAAGTACGTTCAATCGGGTTTAAGGCCCTTACACAGAATGTAAAAATCAATGGCGAAACTATTTTCAATTTTGAATTGCAGGAAAATATAATTGAGGAAAGTGAAGTAGTAGTCACCGGTCTTTCAAAAGCTACACAGATCAAAAGAAGTCCTATACCCATTGTTTCTGTAAACCATTCCTTCCTGGCTACCAACCTGAATACGAATATTATTGATGCGTTGACAAAAGTACCTGGAGTTACTGCAGTTACTACAGGACCTAATGTTTCAAAGCCTTATATACGTGGATTAGGATTCAACAGAATACTTACCCTTTATGATGGAGTTCGTCAGGAAGGACAGCAATGGGGTGATGAGCATGGAATTGAAGCTGATAAGTACAGCATTGATCATGTTGAAATTGTTAAAGGTCCTGCCAGCTTAAGCTACGGTTCCGATGCATTAGCTGGCGTTGTAAACCTTATCCCTACAGTACCCGCACCTGAGGGAAAAATTATTGGAGAGGTACTTGGCGAATATCAATCGAATAATAAAATGATCGGTACTTCTGCTATGCTGGCTGGCACAAAGGACGGCTTTGAGTGGATTGGCAGGTTATCTCATAAGCAGGCAACGAATTATGAGAATAAAATTGATGGCAGGGTTTATGGAACAGCTTTTAATGAGACAGATGGAATGGCTTACTTAGGCATTCATGGCAATTGGGGATATTCTCATTTAAGCGCTTCATTCTTTAATGACCTGCAGGAAATTCCTGATGGCAGCAGAGATTCAGCAACAGGTAAATTTACTAAGCAAATAACTGAAATAGATACTTTTAGACCAATAGTTACCGATCAGGAATTAAACAGCTATACAATTGCAGCTATACATCAACACATTAGACATTTCAGGTTTTATAACAATAACAGCTTTACATTAGGTCAGGGCCGTGTTACTGTAAGTCTTGCTTATCAAAATAGTATACGGCAGGAATTCAGTCATCCTGAGTTTACTGATATTGCAGGACTCTATTTAGATCTGAATACTTTTAATTATGATGTTAAATATTATGTTCCTGAATTCAGCGGATGGAACTTAACTCTTGGCATTAATGGTATGTATCAGAAAAATGATGTTACTAAAGGAACCGAATTTGTGATTCCTTCTTATCATCAATTTGATTTTGGGCCTTTCGCAATGATCAAAAAATCATTTAATAAAGTTGATGTTTCAGGAGGATTACGATATGATACGCGCTCTTTTTCAAATGATGCATTATTTACAAAGCCTGATCCTGTAACACATTTTGATAGGCCTGTTTATGGGGCTGATACCGTTGGTGCTGATGTTCAATCCAGAAGCTACTCCCATATATTTTCAGGATTTTCCGGATCTGTTGGCTTTGCGTATAATGCAATTGACGGCTTTACTTTTAAAGCT
>JBJMLT010000414.1:0-5830 GCA_045805165.1 Flavisolibacter sp. | reverse complement strand
GGTAAAGTTTTGTATCTCAGGAAAATCATTTTTCAATGAAGGGCCCATAGGGAACATTGTTAAAGCAACCTTTTGAGAGGAAAGCATCCCCTCAAACTTTTGAACTTCGTTGACCCTGTATATATTTTTATGATGGATATTATCAAAGCTATTCTCATGCAGAACAAACAGGAGAATGGAAATGCAGGCCGCCATTCCAATGGCCAACCCCATAATATTTATAAACGAAAATGCTTTATTTCTCCATAGATTCCTGAATGCTGTCTTGAAATAATTTTTAAACATAAAATAGGTTTATTCTGTTCGCAAGTTTTTTACCGGATTCGCCAGGGCTGCATTGATCGCTTTAAAACTTACAGTTGTTAATGCAATAGCAATTGAAGCCAGGCCGCCTGTCAGGAATATCCACCAACTGACCGAGATCCTGTAAGTATAATCCTGTAACCATTGATGCATAAAATATGCTGCAATGGGTGCAGCAATTACAAAAGCAACAGCAATCAATAACACAAATTCTTTGGAGAAGAGATAAACAATATTCGTCGCTGTTGCCCCAAGTACCTTTCTTATACCCACTTCCTTTATGCGTTGTATAGCCATGAAGGATGCAAGGCCATACAATCCTAAACAACTTAAAAAAATAGCTATAGCTGCAAATATTTTATAAAGTTGGGCGAGTTGATTTTCCTGTTTATAAAAATCGGCCAGCTGAGCATCCAGAAACTTATATTCAAATGCATAATCAGGATACACTTGATTCCACAGCTTTTCAATAGCCACAATATCCTGTTTGAATGTTCCTGGCTTCATTTGAATATTAGCCAGACTATACCCTTTTTTAAAAGTAGTAAGAAGAAGAGGTGCGTCTTCAGATTTAAAAGTGCGATCATGATAGTCTTTAATTACACCAACAACAGGGCCTTTAAGATAACCATCCCATAATTCAACGCGCTTATTGATTACATCTGAAGGTTTCCTGAATCCGAGCTTTTTAAGAAGAGATTCATTTATTAAAAATTCCCTGGCTGTATCGGAAGGGTATAGATTACGGCCTTCCAGCAATTTCAGATCATAAGTTTTAAAATAATCTGCATCAGTAAATTTTATTATAGCAAAAAAATCAGTTTCCTTTAAAGCATTATTAAATTTAAATGTGCTCCAGTTATTATCCTCTCCTGCCGGAATATTAGAACTGAAGCTTATATTTTGAATACCGCTAACATCAGAAACTTTTTTTCTTATAAAATCCAATTTGCTGATGCTTATACTATCAGAAGGAAAGGGCACAGTAATAATAGCTTCTTTTGTAAATCCTGTAGAAGCCGTATTGAAATAATTCATTTGCTTTGCTATGATCAGAGTACCGATAATTAAAGCCTGAGCAATTACAAATTGAAAAATTACCAACCCTCTTCGTAAAGAGATTCCTTTGGTGCTTTTAGCCTGGATCTTACTTTTTAGCGCAGTTATAGCATTAAATCCAGATAAAACGACAGAAGGATAAAACCCTGCAACTATGGTTAGAAAAACAGATAATAATAGAACAAAAATTATAAAGTATGTAGAGATCAAAGGAGCTTTATTAATTGGTATGTCCAGAATTTTCCCTATTGCCGGAAGCGATAGGAATGTAACAGCGCAGGCACAAAGTATAGACGTTCCAACTATTAAAAATGTTTCAATTAGAAATTGACTTCTTAACTGATTTTTATTACCGCCTAATACTTTTCGCACTCCAACTTCTCTTCCTCTGTTTACTGCCTGAGCTGTAGCAAGGTTTATAAAATTGACGCAGGCAATGATCAGTATAAATGCTGATATAAGCCATAATGTATTGATAAGCTGAGGGCTAACTGTTTTACCAATATAATTTCCAACGTGATTATCGTAATGAACCTTACTAAGCGATTGAATAATATGACTATCCTTATCATCTTCAGGCTCATATTTTTTTGAAATAGCCCTTAACCTGGAATTAAAAGCAACAATAGAAGTTCCCGGATGCAATAAAATGTAACAAGTAAATGATGTACTTGTACCAGCCCAATCATTTGATTTAGCCATTTCAGCAGTAATACCTGTTCCAAATGAAATTACCATCCGCATTTGAAAATCTGTATTTGGGGGGATTGTGGCGAGAATCCCACTTACTTTAAGGTCATCTTTTCCATTTCTACGAATGATCTTTCCAATAGCGGATTTCCAGTCGCCAAAATATTTTTCAGCAATATCTTTAGTCAGAACAACATGATTTGGATCCTTTAATGCAGCGCTTGGATTTCCAGCCATCCATGGAAAGTCAAATATTTCAAAAAAAGAAGGCTTAGTGAAAAATACCCCAGTTTCTTCTTTGAACTTTTTAATGATCTTCCCATTTTCATCTGGTATTGCAATTTGATCGTTTCCTTCTATATAGACAGGGGCGACCTTTTCTATTTCTGGAAATTCTCTTTGTATAGCAGCGGGTAAACCGGCCGGTAATCCCCGTCCATAAAATATATCCGGTGCATCAGCATGATGGTATTCTGTTAGCACTCTATAGATCTGGTCTTTCTTTTTATGAAAAGTATCAAAGCTTAATTCAAACTGAAGGATGAGAAAGATGATAAGGGTAACAGAGATACCAATGGATAAGCCTGAAATATTTATAATGGAATAATTCTTATTCCTGGTAAAATTTCTCCAGGCGGTCTTGAAGTAATTTTTGATCATATACAGTATTTTTTGAAGATGGCGTAGCCAATTACATTAGCTGACATTCTTCAAAGAATACTGAATGCATCAATCCGATCCAATAAAATGCCACAGTTATAATAAATTAGAAGACAATACCTTGGCAGAAAAGGCAGCTACGAAGTTGTACGTATTTGGACACTTTATGTGCGGATTTAGTACAATAGAACTAAGATTGTGCATGATTTGAAAGATCAGGAGGAGATAGACAATTCGCCATTCACAATTCAATATTGACTATTCACTAATCAAGATTCACGATTTCCCGCTTCCCGACTAGTGGGCTTCATACTCTTTTAATAAATTTTGGAAAATACTTCTTATTTCTCCGTACTTACGAGGTTTTATAAGAATTTCTGTATCTAACTCTTTGCAATATTCAATGTCTGCCGGGTTAGCAGAGGTTGCAAACATGACAACAGGTATATGCTTATACCGTTCATTAGATTTTAAAATAGTGAGAGATTCAATACCATTCATTACAGGCATATTTATATCTAAAACAATTAACGATGGCATTTCATCATCTTTTCTCTGCTTCAAAAAAAGTAATAATTCAAAGCCATTAACAAAAGTGACCAGATCATAATCCTGGATAGAATGAAAGGCTTCTATAAATAATGATCTGTCATCGGGGTCATCATCTACATAGACTACGTACCTGTCATTTTTCATACCTGTTGCAATAATTTAGAGGTCTCCTATTCAGATACTGAAATTAATAGTTCTTCTTTAAGGCCGGTATCCAATAGCAAAAATCAGGATTTTGGTATTGGGATTGTTTTTGCTGAACAATCGGAAAATCAATTTACTGCAACTCTAATGCCGAGGGATCAGAAGATTTACAGTTTCATTTATGGAAGATTTAAGCAGTTAGTCCTATAAACCGCGGTCAACTTAAATAACTTTGCAGCTATAAACAAATGAAATGTCCCGTAAACAAATCTTTTATATCGTTTTTTTTGTGGTGCTTGTTACAGGTTTTTTTATAACCATTTCATTTTTAATGCCTGGATATTTAAAACCAAAATTTCCACCTATAAGTGTAATGCGGCCTTTCGCATTTACCAATCAGGATGATAAAAAAGTAACTGACACTGATATAAAGAATAAAGTAGTGGCGGTAAATTTCTTTTTTACCACGTGTAAAGGGATATGCCCGAGGATGAATAATAATCTAAAGCCCGTATATGAGAAGTTTAAAGATAATTCGAACTTTCTGATATTATCCCATACCTGTGATCCGGAAAGGGATTCTGCCGCTCAGCTAAAGCATTATGCGGACTCTATGAAGGTGGATACCCGTAAATGGATATTCCTTACCGGAAGAAAAGACAGCCTTTATTCTGCCGCGAGACTAATTTATAAAATTGATGACCCTAAAAATTTTGTTCAAAACAGTAAGGACGACTTTTTGCATACACAATTAATAGCGTTAGTTAACAAGAAAGGTGAAATTGTAAAAATCTATGACGGCATTAAACCTTCTGAAATGAACGCTATGGAAACTGAAATTCAAAAGCTGCTGAAGGAATAAAATATGAATGTTCATGAATCGAAACATAGAACGTCAAAGGCCAATGATATTTTAAAAAGAAAACATTTAAGTGTTACAGATAGCCGGAAAAAAATCCTTTCTCTTTTTTTAAAACAAAAGGATGCGCTGGCACATGGGGATATAGAGAAGAAAGCAGGTGAAAAATTTGACAGGGTAACCGTTTACAGAACCTTGCAGACCTTTGTTGAGAAGGGTATAATTCATACGATCCCAACTACGGATAATACCATTTTGTATGCTTTATGTAAGGATTGCACGGAAGGAGGCCATAAAGACGATCATGTTCATTTTATTTGTACTAATTGTGGAACTACAATTTGTCTAGATGATGTTGTTTCACCACGAATTAATTTACCTAAAGGGTACCAGGCCGAATCGGTCCATATAGTAATAACCGGATTTTGCAGTGAGTGTTAGGAGAACTAAGATTAAAGGATTAATATGATTAACTATGAGGAATGTAAATTTCCTATTAATCCAAAAAATCCTATAATCTTAGTTCCATAGGGTTTTAAAGCTTTGCCAATTGTTCCTGAACAAATAGCATCAGTTCGCTTATATAGTCTGGAGAGAAGCTGAATTTGAGTCCCGCGGCCGCATATAGTTGAGGTAAAGTTTCTGTACCTCCCAATTGAAGCGCTTTGACATAATTATTGATAGCCTCTTTTTTATTCTCTTTAAACTGTTTCCATAAACCAATAGCACCAAGCTGCGCAATGCCATATTCAATATAATAAAACGGTACTTCATATAAATGAAGTTGCCGTTGCCATGAATATTTACGGTATTCTTCCAACCCAGAAGTATCTATAGCAATAGAAGTAAACTCATTTACAATTCGCCTCCAGTTCTGAGCTCTTTCTTCCAATGTATGACTTGGATTTTCATAAACCCAATGCTGGAATTTATCAATAGTAGCAATCCAAGGGAATATGGTTAATACCCTTTCCAACTGATGTTCTTTAGCCCTTTTTAAATCTTCGGGATTATCAAAAAATACATCCCAGTAATCCATGCTGAATAATTCCATTGTCATGCTGGCTACTTCAGCAATTTCCATAGGATATTCTTTAAATGCGGTTAATGGCAAATTATGGGCAAGAAACGAATGAATAGCATGACCACCTTCATGAACCATAGTTGTAACATCACCCATCTGACCGACAGCATTCATAAATATAAAAGGTGCTCCGGTTTCAGGTAAAGGACAGTTGTACCCCCCAGGTGCCTTTCCTTTTCTACTGTCCAGATCAAGTCTTCCCATGGATTTCATTTTCACCAGGCATTCTCCAAAAAATGGGTTCATCCTGTTAAAACATTCGATGGTTTTATTAACCAACTCGTCTCCTGTTTTAAATGGAGTTAATGGTTTTACATTTTCCGGTTCAGCTTCGGTATCCCATGGGCGAAGAACATCCAGACCAAGTTTTTGACGTTTTCTGTCGTAAATAAAATCTACCAATGGTAGTACCTGGGAGTGGACAGCTTCATGAAACTGAAAGCAGTCTTCTTTGGTATAATCAAATCTTCCCAGATCGG
>JBJMLT010000413.1:0-5948 GCA_045805165.1 Flavisolibacter sp. | reverse complement strand
CAATAAGAATCACTTTGCAGAATAACCGCACTTAAAATCATTCATCTTATGCAATATAGTTATTAAAATCTCCTTACGGATGCGTGTCCGCTACCACCGCTGCTTCCACTGCTACTGCTTCCTGAATTTGAAGAGGAGCTTCTGGATGTTGAGCCGGATGAATTGTTTGAATTGTTAGAATTAACAGATGAAGAATTGCTACCGCCGGAATTGAATATATTCCTCAGGAAATTTCCTGCATTGCTTCCACTGTTACGATAATTGGTATTTGAATTATTGCCGGTATTGGTAGTATAGGTTCTGGTACCATGACCGTTAGTGTTTGTTCTATTCGCCGGAGGATTATAAGCATTCAGATTAAATCTCCTCGGCTTATTATAAACAGGAACAGCAGGAGTGTACATTACTAATCCTGTGTAATAAGGATTATAATAATTGTAATAGTGTGATCCATAATAATTGCCGAAGCCATGATAAGAGCCTACGTAAGGATTATAGTTATAAGGATTATTATAATAGATCGAGTTGTTTAAAGAATAATAATAAGAAGGGTTGTAAGAATACCAGTCATCATCAAAAGCTGAAAATCTGTGGTTTTGAACTTTCATTCGTAAATACTGATCCTCGCTATAGCTATCATCAGATCTGTATTCTTTATTGTCTTTATTATCCATTGTAACATATTCCGCGGATGGTCTTGCAGGAGAAAAATAAACATCATCCGGAGTCTGACCTGATTTATATGTTGAACAACTTGCTAGGATTAGAACGGCTGATAATAGGGGTAAAAAAGATTTCATGGCAGATGTTTTAATTAGTAAATATTACTTTTGCCGACCTTACAGTAAATTTCTAAAAAATTAGTGTTAATTAAAAGGTAAAGGTAGCGAAACTTAAGAGTTTTAAGGTTTTCAATTATGAGTAAAGAAATTACGTCCAGAACAGAAGATTATTCGCAATGGTATAACGATCTGGTTATAAAGGGAGCCTTGGCTGATTATTCTGCAGTTAGGGGTTGCATGGTAATAAAACCTTATGGATATGCCTTGTGGGAGAATATGAGAGACCAATTGGACAGAATGTTCAAAAACACTGGTCACCAGAATGCCTATTTCCCATTATTTGTTCCTAAAAGTCTTTTTGAAGCGGAAGAAAAGAACGCTGAAGGTTTTGCAAAAGAATGTGCTATTGTCACGCATTATCGCTTAAAATCAGATCCTTCCAATAAAGGGAAATTGATAGTAGATCCGGATGCTAAGCTGGAAGAGGAACTAATTGTTCGTCCTACCAGTGAGGCTATCATTTGGAATACTTACAAGGATTGGATAAAATCATATAGAGATTTACCAATACTGGTAAACCAATGGGCAAATGTTGTGAGATGGGAAATGCGTACAAGATTGTTTCTGCGTACATCAGAATTTCTTTGGCAGGAAGGACATACAGCACATGCTACTTACGAAGAAGCAATATTTGAAACCAGGCAAATGCTGGATGTTTACGCAACGTTTGCTGAAGAATATATGGCCTTGCCGGTAATAAAAGGAATTAAAACACCTGGTGAGCGCTTTGCAGGTGCAGAAGATACTTACTGTATAGAAGCATTAATGCAGGATGGTAAGGCATTACAATCCGGCACTTCTCATTTCCTCGGTCAGAACTTTGCCAAAGCGTTCGATGTAAAGTTTCTTTCTAAAGAGAACAAATTAGAATATGTATGGGCTACAAGTTGGGGCGTTAGCACCCGATTAATAGGAGCGCTTGTTATGGCTCATAGTGATGATGATGGATTAGTGCTGCCACCGAAGATCGCCCCTATTCAGGTAGTTATTGTTCCAATTTATAAAGGTGAAGAGCAACGTACGAAGATCACTGAAAAAGTAAACGTGATCATTAGCCAGTTGAAAAAGCTGGGGATCACTGTAAAATTTGATAATAATGATAACGCACGCCCTGGATGGAAGTTCGCGGAATATGAATTGAAAGGTGTGCCGGTTCGTATTGCCATTGGAGCCCGAGATCTTGAAAATAATGTGGCAGAAGTAGCCAGAAGAGATACCAAACAAAAGCAATCAGTTTCACTCGATATTATTGTCGATCATATCAGCCAATTACTGAACGAGATCCAAAAGAATTTATATAATAAGGCATTTGAATACAGAAAAGAGCATATTACAAAAGTGGATACCTGGTTGGATTTCGAGAAGGTTCTGGATGAAAAAGGGGGATTTATATCTGCCCATTGGGATGGCACTGCGGAAACAGAAGAAGCAATAAAAGAGAAAACTAAAGCAACGATCCGTTGCATTCCCTTAAATAATCCAGAAGAACACGGAAACTGCATCCTCACCGGCAAACCTTCAAAAGAAAGAGTCTTGTTTGCAAGAGCTTATTAATATTTGAGATTACATCCACTCAACCTCAAAATCCAATACCTTTTTCTTCAAGCCGTAATAATCCTTTTTGAAAGCCCCTATTTTGTTCCTCATTATTTCCTGGTCTCCTACCTTTACATTTTCGGCATCAATGTTCTGATTGCTTTCAAGAAAGAGGGCTAATAATTTTTCTGCTTCATTAATTTCCATTTCCAGTTCGGCTATCCTTTGTGTATACCGGTGAAGTTGTCCTTTAAACAATTCACCCTTCTCTACTATTTCATTTCTGCTGTTCTTGCTCAGGATTTCTACTACATGCTTTTCCAGTATACCGATCTCTTCCCTGTAAAATTCCAGTTCGTTTATCCATAACCTGTGTTCTAAATGCGAGTGCTCGATTGAAGGACTGGGATTCATAATTTGCCTTTTTGTTATTAATGTCTCAGCTTTCCAAAACTCCCATTTTACCTGTCTCATAATCCATAACAGCCTGTCTTATTTCACCGGGATAATTCATCACAAAAGGACCATAGGATGATATAGGTTCATTAATAGGTTCACCGGCCAGTAATAAAACTTTGCTGTCTTTTAATGCTTTCAGTTCAATGGTATTGCTTTGCTGATCAAATATTGCCAGATGAGTTGCATCAATTATCGAACCATTAGATTCAATTGATCCATTTAATACATAAAGAAGCACATTATAATTAACTGGCAGATCAATAATGGTGTTTCCGCCTAGCTCCAATTGTCCCATTACAGCAACAATAGGAGAAAATGTAGAAGCAGGTCCCGTAATTTCCCTGAATTCTCCGGCAACAACTTTCCATGTAATTTTTTTATTGTCCTCAGTTATAGTAGGAATCGAATCCTTTTTTATATCCTGATATTTAGGGGAGGTCATTTTATCTTCTCTTCGAAGGTTTACCCATAGTTGAATTAATTCTAAAGTTCCTCCTTCCTTTGCAAATGCACTGGAAGGACCTTCACTGTGAATAATACCGCTGCCTGATGTCATCCATTGCACATCTCCAGCTTCTAGAAAGCCTTCATTCCCTAACGAATCCTTATGATGTAATTTTCCACTGAATAAAAATGTTACAGGTTCAAAGCCTCTATGCGGATGTGGATTCAATCTGGTTTTTGGTTCATTCGGTTCATGATGTTCTGGTCCTGCATGATGCAAAAGAAGGAAAGGACTAACCTGATCAACGCCATCGGCAGGTAAAGGTTGTTTTATTCGCAATGGACCCATTTGAAATTCATGAGCTGAGGTCTGCTTTATTATTTTTCTATGTGACATAAATCTCCTTTTAATTTAACATGGGGATTTCCATAAGGAGTACTTCAGTATCGCTATCAGCAGTTATATTCAATTGGTTAGTTTCGCTAATTCCTAATCCATCTCTGCGGTTTAATGAGATATCATTGATCGTTGCATCTCCTTCTAATATAAATGCATAAACTCCATTTCCATTTTTCTTTAAACCATAAGAAAGCTTAGAACCTTTATCCAACTTACTCAAACTAAACCAGGCATCCTGGTGAATGTTTACACCTTCATTGTTACCTATAGGAGAGACAACTGTCAATAGCTTGTTATGCTTGTCTTCTTCATTAAATGTCTTTTGATCGTAACGGGGCTTTACATTCTTTTCATTGGGGAATACCCAAATTTGTAAGAATTTAACCTGCTTATCGTTATTCTTATTCTTTTCAGAATGCACAATTCCTGAACCTGCACTCATTACCTGCACATCACCTTTCTTAATTACCTGCTTTGTGCCTGTATTATCTGCATGTTCCAGATCCCCTTCCAAAGGAATAGAGATGATCTCCATATTATCGTGAGGATGCTTTCCAAAGCCCATACCTGGTGCAACTGTATCATCGTTCAATACCCGCAATGCTCCGAAATGTATCCTTGTAGGATCATAATAACTGGCAAAACTGAAAGAATGCCATGAATTCAGCCATCCATGTTCAGCATGGCCGCGTGTTTCCGCTTTATGTAAAACAGATTTCATATCGTTTCCTTTAAATTTTAAATGTTATAAATTCTTAGCCATCGGCTTTCAGTAATCAGCAATCAGCAATGCAAATCCTAAATTCACTATTCACTATTCACCATTGACCATTCACCAAATGACTTAATGACTAACTGTCTCCTGAATAACCCTCTCTGCTAACCATAAATATTCATTTACAAAAGTATCTACACTTTTAGCGAAGGAATCGTCCAGAAGATTTCCTTTCTCATCAAATTTCTTTTCTATGTGAGGAGTAATTAGCATATAAGGAGATCCAATTCCAAATAATGCAAATATTAATTGTTGAAGCTGTATTGCAGCTCTTATGCCTCCAAGTGCTCCGGGTGATGCTGTTACTATTCCAAATACTTTATGATGCTGTTTGGGAAAGTGATCCAGTAAGTTTTTCATTGCAGCAGAGAAGCTTCCATTATATTCAGGACTAACCAGGATAAATCCGTCAGCCTGAAACATTCTTTTAGCCAGATCCCTATATTCTTCCGGTGTGGCTTCAATTGTAGTAAATACTCTTTGTAGTTCAGGTAAAAAGTGTTCACGTACATCAATTATATTTACATCGTGTTCGGTTTTTTCTTTAATAACCTTTTCTAAATGAAGCGCTAAGCGGTTGGTTACGCTGGTTTCTCTTGAGCTTCCTGAAATAATTTCAATTTTCATATTTCTTATTTATAGTCTTATTGATCGATGTTATAACATCAAATAGTATTCCTCTTTCTGTTAATGCTATTATGGCAGATATAAATGATCTTTATACCTATTTAAATCAAATCGCATGCTTAACCGTCGAAACTTTCTTAATTCTTCTTTTTTAACTTCCCTGGCCGTACTTACACGCAGGAAGAATAGTTATTTTAACGACATCGAAATTGTAAAAAATAAACCCATTGTTGTTTGTACCTGGGCGCCAAATGTTAAAGCAAATGCAGAAGCATGGAAAATATTAGGCTCGGGCGGAAGAGCTTTAGATGCCGTAGAGGCAGGAGTACAGATTCCTGAAGCTGATCCTACTGACATGAGTGTGGGTTATGGTGGATTGCCTGACAGAGAAGGAAAAGTAACGCTGGATGCTTCAATCATGGATGAAACAGGAAATTGCGGAGCTGTAATGTTTTTAGAAAGTATTGTTCATCCAATTAAAGTTGCAAGGCTGGTAATGGAAAAAACGCCTCATGTTCAGCTTGCCGGAGAAGGCGCGTTACAATTTGCCCTTGAAAATGGATTTAAAATGGAAAACTTATTAACTCCTGAAAGTGAAAGGGCATGGAAGGAATGGCTGAAGCAATCTAAATATGACCCAATGACCATACCTAAATTATTAGAGCAGAAACAAAATAATAAGCAAGGCAGTACGATCCCTGGTCAACAAAATAATCATGACACTATTGGAATGATAGCGATGGATACACTTGGTAATTTAAGCGGTGCATGTACTACCAGTGGTATGGCATTTAAAATGAGAGGAAGAGTAGGCGACTCGCCTATAATAGGGGCAGGTTTATATGTTGATAATGAAGTGGGAGCT
>JBJMLT010000412.1:0-6211 GCA_045805165.1 Flavisolibacter sp. | reverse complement strand
TTATTGATTATTGATTGATTATTGATTATTAATTATAAATTATTCGATTACTACTATTAATTAATGACTAACTGACTTTCTAACTTTTCCTTTTCAACCTGTTAACTTGTCAACTTGTCAACTTGTCAACCTATATCCCTCACTTTTAACTTTTAACTTTTAACTTTTGACTTATCTCTTACATACTAAACACTTCTTCATTCCTATTCAAGTACTCATTTCCTAGTGGTTCTTTCCCAGGTGCCATAGCTTCAAATTTTTTAAGTTTGGTATGAAATCCGGTGCTGTTTTTAATAATGGCTACACGGGCGCTTCTTACAAATTCAATTAAGCCATAAGGTTCCAGCACTTTCACCAATGCTTCCGTTTCTTCTCTTTGTCCTGTTGTTTCAAATACAGTATAGTCCTTACGAATTGCTACTGCGCGTGCTCCATATTCACGAAGCAAACGCTCCACTTTTACCTTTTCTGCTATTTCATCTGTAGGTACTTTATATAATGCCAGTTCCTGCCATACAATTTCATCGCTCGTATTGTAATAGGCTTTTAACACTTCCACCTGCTTTTCGATCTGACGGACAAGCTTACGAACGACTTCTTCTGTTTCAATGATTACAACAGTAAAGCGGTAAATGTCTTTCAATTCCGAAGGAGATGAATTCAAGCTATCAATATTAATTTTCCTCCGGGAAAAAATAATAGCAATACGGTTTAGTAAACCAATCTGGTTTTCTGTGTATACTGTTATTGTATATTCCTGTTTCATGTTAAGTCAAAAGTTAAAAATTAGTGTACTCCATGCTTTTGTTTTTCTTACTTATAGTCTAATCGCACATTGTAATCTCTTGAAGCTAGAAGCTAATAGCTAGCCGCTATTAAATCAGCGATCAGCGATCATCACATCAGCGATCCTCAATCTACTTCAGCCTTATCTCCGATACACTCGTTCCCTGCGCTACCATCGGAAATACATTATTTTCCTTTCCTACAATTACTTCCAATAAAAATGATCCTTTATGATCAAGCATTTCTTTCAAAGCATCTTTCAGCTCTTCTCTCTTTTCTACGCTACGGCCGGCAATTCTGTAACCTTTAGCTACCTGAACAAAATCCGGACTTTCAATATCAACGAATGAATACCTCTTATCGTGAAATAATTGTTGCCATTGACGAACCATTCCAAGGAAACGGTTATTAAGTATCAGGATCTTGACGTCTACTCCACTTTGCATTATTGTTCCCAGTTCCTGAATCGTCATCTGAAATCCACCATCGCCTATTACTGCAACAACTGTTCTATCAGGCGCTCCAAACTTCGCACCAATGGCTGCGGGTAAAGCAAAACCCATAGTACCAAGGCCTCCTGATGTTATATTACTTTTTGATTTCACAAAGCGGGCATATCTGCATGCTACCATCTGGTGTTGTCCAACATCGGTCACAATTACAGCATCTCCTTTCGTTAATTCATTTAAGACTTTTATCACTTCTCCCATGGAAAGGATATCAGAAGCAGGATTAAGTTCTGGCTCTATGCAAACTTCTTCTTCCTGTTTGTATAATTCTTTAAAGCGGCTCAGCCAATCAGGGTGAGTTTTTTTCTGGATCAACTCTGTAAGTAAGGGTAGCGTTTCTTTACAATCACCCCAAACAGGAACAGTTGTTTTTACATTTTTATCTATTTCCGCCGGATCTATGTCCAGGTGGATCACTTTTGCCTGCTTGGCATATTTATCAAGTCTTCCGGTTACACGATCGTCAAATCGCATTCCCACAGCGATCAATACATCACATTCATTCGTTAACACATTAGGACCATAATTTCCGTGCATGCCTAGCATTCCTACATTTAGTGGATGATCTGTAGGTAAAGCACTTAATCCCATGATGGTCCAGGCAGAAGGTATTCCTGATTTCTCTATAAACTGTTTGAATTCTTTTTCTGCATTTCCAAGAATTACTCCCTGGCCGAAAATAACAAATGGTTTTTCTGCCTGATTAATAAGATCAGCAGCCTGCTTTATATATTCCTTCCGAACAATTGGCTTAGGTCTGTAGCTTCTTATGAATTCACATTTGTTATATTCTGTATAATCAAATTTCTGTATCTGTGCGTTCTTTGTAATATCAATTAACACAGGACCAGGCCTTCCGCTTTTTGCAATAAAAAACGCTTTTGCTAATACAGCGGGAATTTCACTGGCATCTGTTACCTGGTAATTCCATTTCGTAATTGGAGTTGTAATATTAATGATATCAGTTTCCTGAAATGCATCTGTTCCCAGCAAGTGCGCGAATACCTGTCCTGTAATACATACAACAGGAGTGCTATCGATCAGGGCATCTGCTAATCCTGTTACAAGATTAGTAGCTCCGGGTCCGCTGGTGGCAAATACAACTCCGGTTTTTCCGGAGGTCCTTGCATAACCCTGAGCTGCATGAACAGCTCCCTGTTCGTGACGCACCAGAATATGTTTCAATTGATCCTGGTAATCGTACAATGCATCATATATAGGCATAATGGCGCCGCCGGGATAACCAAATATGGTATCCACACCTTCTTCCAAAAAAGCTTTAAGCACTGCCTGCGATCCGCTGATCGAAGTACTAACTTTTTGCTTCTTCTTTTCTTCCGCCATCAATTCAATTGTATTCATAATCATTTTTTTAAATAGTCCGGAAGCTCAGCTATCAGCTTTCTGCCATTAGCTATCAACCTTTAACAGTCAGCTATTTTAATTTTTACATTTTACATTTTTCTTTTCTACATTGACACATCGGCACATCATCACATTGTCAATTTCATTCTTCATCCGTCACACATCCTTCCGCTGCATTCTTCACCGATCTTGCATATTTGAATAATACTCCATTTTTTGCCTTTAATACCGGTTGCTTCCATGCATTTTTCCTTTTAGCTATTTCACTCGCATCAATTAAAAGGTTGATAGTATTTGCTGTTGCGTCAATACGTATCACATCATTATCTTTTACCACTGCGATCGTTCCACCATCAAATGCTTCAGGTGTAATATGTCCAACAACAAACCCATGTGTTCCCCCGCTGAATCTTCCATCTGTAATTAATGCGACCGATTTACCTAAACCCGCTCCAATGATAGCAGACGTTGGCTTTAGCATTTCCGGCATTCCCGGTCCTCCTTTCGGACCAACATATCTGATCACAACAACATCTCCATGCTTTACTCTTCCGGATTGTATCCCATCGATCAATTCAAATTCATCATCAAATACTCTGGCAGGTCCCTCAAATACTTCACCTTCTTTACCACTGATCTTTGCTACACTTCCTTTTTCAGCAAGGTTGCCATATAATATCTGCAGATGTCCTGTTTTCTTAATTGGATTTTCAATAGGCAGAATGATCTTTTGCTTTTCGAAATCCAGGTCCTTTACTTTCTTCAGGTTCTCTGCAATAGTTTTTCCCGTTACTGTAATGCAATCTCCATGCAGTAATCCTTTTTCAAGCAGGTATTTCATAACCGCAGGTAATCCTCCATGCTCATGCAGATCCTGCATCAGGTATTTACCGCTGGGTTTAAAATCCGCAAGCACGGGAATTCGATCGCTGATCGTTTGAAAATCATCCTGCGACAATTCCACCCCTATGCTTTTTGCCATAGCGAGTAAATGCAACACAGCATTAGTAGATCCGCCCAGTACCATTATCACCACAATTGCATTTTCAAATGCCTTCCTGGTCATAATGTCCTTTGGCTTTATATCTTTTTCAAGCAATGTTCTTATTGCTTTTCCCGCTTCATGACATTCTTCTTTTTTCTCCTTGCTTATTGCAGGATTTGTAGAAGAATACGGCAGGCTCATTCCTAGTGCTTCAATAGCGGAAGCCATTGTATTGGCAGTATACATGCCACCGCAGGCTCCGGCACCCGGACAGGAATTTTGAATAATTCCCTTAAAATCTTTTTCACTTAATTGCCCTGCTATTTTTTGTCCCAATGCTTCAAATGCTGAAACAATATTCAGGTCTTGTCCTTTATAATGTCCGGGGGCAATTGTACCACCATACACCATAATGGATGGTCGGTTCAATCTTCCCATGGCAATAATAGATCCCGGCATATTCTTATCGCAGCCTGGCAATGCAATCAATGCATCATAATACTGTGCTCCGCATACGGCTTCTATTGAATCCGCTATCAGGTCTCTGCTAACCAGAGAGTAGCGCATCCCTTCTGTGCCATTGCTCATTCCATCGCTAACGCCAATGGTATTAAAGATCAATCCTACCAGGTCATTATCCCAAACACCTTCTTTAACAATTCTTGACAGATCATTTAAATGCATGTTACAGGTGTTACCATCATAGCCCATGCTTACAATGCCTACTTGCGCTTTTTTAAGATCTTCATCTGTAAGCCCAATCCCATAAAACATCGCCTGTGCTGCTGGCTGAGTCTCATCTTGGGTCAATACCTTGCTGTATTTATTTAATTCACTCATGCTGCTTCCTTCGCTCTTCTTATATAATTGTGGATTTTCTTAATTCAATATTGTTTCTGTTTACATCAGATTGAATGCGGCCTCCAATATGATCGCTCACCAATTCTCCAATAGTCGATGTGAAATAGGAGTTCACAGGATCAATATCCTTCGTCACAAATCCATTGCTTAAGGTCCAGGCAACAGCGTCTCTTATTGCTTTGGCCTCCTTATGCAATTGAAAATGATCCATCATCATGGCAGCAGATAAAATTGATCCGATAGGGTTCGCTATATCTTTACCTGCAGCTTGAGGATAAGAGCCATGGATAGGTTCAAATAATGCTGTACTGGTTCCAATAGATGCGGAAGGTAATAGTCCAAGAGACCCGCTAATCACACTTGCTTCATCGCTTATAATATCTCCAAACATATTTTCTGTAAGTATCACGTCAAATTGTTTGGGATTTAGAATGATCTGCATCGAAGCATTATCTACAAACATATAATCCACCATTACATCAGGATAGGATTGAGCAATTTCCTGTACTACTTTTCTCCATAGCCTTGAGGTTTCCAGTACGTTGGCTTTATCAACAAGGGTCAGCTTTTTTCTTCTTTGCCTGGCTGATTGAAATGCTAAATGCGCTATGCGTTCTATTTCACGTTTTGTATATATGCATAGATCTGATGCTTCTGTATAATCTGCGTTTACTTCTTTCTTGCCGAAATAGATTCCACCTGTAAGCTCACGGTAAATAATAAAATCTACTCCATCCAGTTTTTTATCTTTTAAGGGAGATAAATGATGTAAAGCGCTATATGTATTGATGGGACGGATGTTTGCAAAAAGCTCTAACGATTTTCTTAATTTTAGCAGCCCCTGTTCAGGTCTTACTTTGGCAGTTGGATCATTATCATATTTAGGATGTCCTATAGCGCCAAACAAAATAGCATCAGTATTCAGGCACATCTCAATAGTTTCGTCGGGTAAAGGATCTCCTGTTTTGTCAATAGCAACGGCTCCCATTAGTCCATAGCTGTAATAAAATTCATGACCAAAATATTCAGCTACTGAATTTAATACGCGTATCGATTGATTGGTTACTTCCGGACCGATACCATCTCCTAATATAACGGCAATGCTCTTCTTCATAATTTTTATTACGGATTTGTTAGTTTAATAGCGACGGTTCAAATTCTTCTATTTCTTTTCTGATACTCAACAGATAGTCTATATCATCGTATCCGTTCAATAAGCAGGTCTTTTTATAATTATTGATTTCAAAATGCTCTTCATCTCCGGTTGCATCAATAGTAATGGTCTGCTTGTTCAGGTTAACAGTTAAAGTGGATTCATTTCCCTGGACAAATATTTTCTGAAGGAATTCTTCACTTACTGTAACCGGAAGAACTCCATTGTTTAATGCATTGTTTTTAAATATATCTGCAAAGAAGCTGCTAACCACTACCTTAAATCCATAATCAAGTAAAGACCAGGCAGCATGCTCTCTTGAAGATCCGCAACCGAAATTTTTTCCTGCAACAAGTATCTCTCCCGAATATTGTTTCTGATTCAAAACAAATTCAGGCTTTGGCTGTAATTCATCATCGTTTATATATCGCCAGTCACGGAAAAGGTTTTTTCCAAACCCTTCACGAGTCGTAGCCTTTAAGAATCTGGCAGGAATGATCTGATCCGTATCCACATTCTCCATTGGCAATGGAACAAACCTCGACCTGAATC
>JBJMLT010000411.1:0-19769 GCA_045805165.1 Flavisolibacter sp. | reverse complement strand
AACTTGATCTCTCATTTCTTGGAGCAGGAAATTATGAAGCCGTTATTTTCAAAGATGGAGTAAATGCGGACAGAGATGCTACAGATTATAAACGAGAAGTAATAGATCTTTCATCTCTAAAAAAAATAACCATTCACCTCGCACCCGGTGGCGGTTTCGCAGCCCGGATCTATCCCAAATAAATAACAACTAACCTCTTCCTCCTTGTCAACTTGTCAACCTTTCAACTCCCCGCTGTCATGCGTCAACTTCTCCCTCCGTTTCCAACGACCAACGATCAACGTCCAACGTATTCCTCCTTGTCAACTTGTCAACCTTTCAACTTCTAGCTCCATTTAAACAACCATTAACAAACATCCACTAAACATTATAATAATTCCTACGTCCAAAGCACCATAAAACATAAGCTATGAAATATCTGTTAATTACATTTTTTGCTATAGGAATAGGGATGTGCGCCTCAGCACAAAATTATGATCGCGGTGGTAACCGTTCACGTTGGAGAGTAGAAGTTTACAACAATCCTTCTTATGGTAATTCCCATTATGCAAATAATGGATTTAGCCGTCAGGATGAAATAAACCGCATATACGATAGAAGGGTAACAGAAATACAAAATGATTATACGCTTTCTCCTCATAAGCAAAGAAAAATGATTCGTCAGATCAATGAAGAAAGGAAGAAGCGTTTAAAAGCAGCTCGCAGATATGAAAGAAAAGAAGCTAGAAAAGAAAGGTATTCATATTAGTTTCCACAAATAAAAACACATTCTTTAAATAAAGTCCGCGTGCGGTGCAATGTCGTTCGTGGACTTTCATTTTGTCCATCAACGACTTATTCTAAAGTTACTGCCTGGCAGTATGCATATCTATTCAATTCTTTAAAGTATCTTTAATCCAAAGCCAGTTTCTTATGGATATGACGTATGATCAGATTATCATTTACTATAGGCAATACGCCGAGCTGGCCTTTAAGAATTACAAGCCTGTTGCAAAAGGATCAATAAAACCAGACGCTAACATTCAGCTTACAGCATATATGGAGAAATTCCTGGATAATGCCAAAGCTTTAAATATTTACCTGGTGGAAGAATCTAATAAATTGGTAAAGGAAGCTCAATCGACTATAAATCCTGATAAGCTAAAGAATCATTTGAACAAGATTGCTCAGGAAACCTTACAATTGTTTTTTACTACATACAAGCCATAGAGCCGTAATTGATATATTTGAGAAAAATTATCGTTTGATGAATGATTTCCTCCCGAATCGAGTGATGCAGCAGCTTAAACTGATTTGTTTGGATAATTAAGCTAAGACCGTATTAATAAAACCTTTATGCTGCATCTTTACATATTTATACTTTTTTTATACCCACGGTCATACTTTTGTTTTCTGGATTATTTATTACGAAAAGTTTCTTTACATATAAAATATCAATAGCGCAGCAGTATTTAATTAGCATATTGCTCATAGCCATTGTTTCTGTCGCCAGTTTTTTACTTACTTCCTTTATTGGCTATAAAGTAGTTGCCTACATTTTATTGGTCACCCTTTCCATCATCGCTTTGTTTTGCGATATTCTTCCTGTAATTCTTTCCGCCATACTGAGTGCTTTAATTTGGAACTTCTTCTTCATTCCCCCGAAATATACTTTTCATATCAGCACTTCTGAAGATGCTTTTCTTTTCATTATGTACTTTGTTATTGCTTTACTCCATGCGGTTTTAATGTTTAAGCTAAAACAAATTCAGAAGCTGGCTTTGGAGAAAGAAGAAAAAGCGGCAACACTGAAATTATACAATACCCTTTTAAACTCTCTTTCCCACGAATTGCGAACACCAATTGCCACCATCATAGGTGCATCGGATAATTTATTGATGGCAAATGGAAATTTGACAGAAAAAAACAAGCAGGGCCTTCTTTCAGAAATATCAGTTGCTTCACTCCGGTTAAACCAGCAGGTTCAAAATCTGTTGAATATGTCAAGACTGGAATCTGGAACAATTCAATTAAAAAAGGATTGGTGCGACATCAATGAATTGATCTACAAAACCCTTGATAATTTAGGTGCCTATTCTCAGAGACATGTATTTGATATTCAGTTGCCGGATAATCTTCCTCTCTTTAAATTGGATGAAGGACTGATGGAACAGGTGCTATACAACCTTATTTACAATGCCATTACTTATACGTCGGAAGGTTCGATAATAACCATTAAGGCCAGGTGTAACGAACATGAATATTGTCTTATCACTATTGAAGATAACGGTCAGGGTTTCCCCGAATCAGAGATTAGTAAGGTCTTTGATAAATTCTATCGTTTGGATCATTCCAGAACAGGAGGCACAGGCCTGGGTCTTTCTATTGCCAAAGGTTTTATAGAAGCACATAATGGAACGATCACTTTAGAGAATGCACCCTTGGGAGGAGCACGGTTTACGATTAATATTCCAACAGAAGTTTCTTACGCAAACGAATTGAAAAATGAATGAAGCTTATGTTTTGATTATAGATGATGAGCCGCAGATAAGAAATCTGTTGCAGATCACACTGGAGTCGAATGACTACAAAGTGCAAAATGCTGCCACCGCTAAAGAAGGGTTGGTGTTAAGCACCAATCATCCGCCGGATATAATACTGCTTGATCTGGGCTTGCCGGATCAAAATGGACAAACGGTCCTAAAGAAGCTTCGCGGATGGTATACCAAGCCGGTGATCATTATTTCAGTTCTAAGCGATGAAGAAAATATTGTAAATGCTTTGGATAATGGCGCGAATGATTATATCGTAAAGCCTTTTCGTACAGGTGAGTTATTGGCCCGAATTCGTACAGCTTTAAGATTATCATCAGATGCGGAAGTGTATCCTGTACTTCGTTTCAATGAACTGGAAATTGATCTTTCATTAAGAACTGTAAAAAAGAAGGGTGAAGTGATAAAGCTCACTGCAACGGAATATTCTCTGCTCTCTTTGTTTGCTCAAAACGAAGGCAAGGTGTTAACGCAGCAATACATCTTAAAACAAATATGGGGACCATCATTCACAGCGCAATCTCAATATCTCAGGGTGTATGTTGCCCAACTAAGAAAAAAGATCGAAATAGATTCTAATCATCCATTGCATCTTATTACAGAAACTGGCGTCGGGTACAGATTTCTTTCAGGAGCATGAGTAAATAAAACATAAATCATATTGACGTGAGTAAACAAATTAACAAGCTATCAGCAGCAGGCCTGCTGGTGGCACTGGGAATTATTTATGGTGACATTGGAACATCTCCGCTTTATGTAATGAGTTCCATTGTCGGTAAGAGGGAAATTTCTGAGCAATTGGTATATGGAGGTATCTCCTGTGTATTTTGGACATTGACTTTGCAAACTACATTCAAGTACATTTTGCTTACACTTCAGGCAGACAATCGCGGTGAAGGAGGCATATTCTCATTATTCGCATTGGTACGGCGCTATAGAAAATGGCTTTATCTTCCTGCTATTATTGGTGCAGGCACATTGTTAGCAGATGGCATCATAACTCCGCCTATATCTGTTGCATCGGCTGTGGAGGGCTTAAATGGAGTGCATGGCTTGGAAAACACAATTTCCCCCGGTAATGCAGTTACAGTTGGTATTATCATTGGCATTCTTTCACTCTTGTTTTTCATTCAGCAATTTGGAACTAATTTGATCGGAAGATCTTTCGGCCCTATCATGCTCATCTGGTTCTTCATGTTGTCTTTATTAGGCATCAGCTACATTAGCATGTATCCAGCTATAGTAAAAGCATTCAATCCGGTCTATGCTTATAACCTTCTTTCGAAATATCCTCACGGATTCTGGCTATTGGGTTCTGTGTTTTTATGTACTACGGGTGCAGAAGCATTATATTCAGATCTGGGACATTGCGGAAGAAAAAACATTCAATACAGTTGGATTTTTGTAAAAGTTGCCTTGCTCTTGAATTATTTTGGTCAGGGCGCCTGGCTCATGATGAGGAAAGAAAAATTGCTCAATGGCTTAAATCCTTTCTATGAATTAATGCCGCATTGGTTCCTGGTTATTGGTATTGTTATCGCTACATCTGCTGCTATCATCGCAAGCCAGGCATTGATTTCCGGTTCATTTACATTGATCACTGAAGCAATGAGGTTAAACTTCTGGCCCAAGATACGGGTGAAATATCCAACGGTCGTTCGCGGACAAGTATATGTGCCCAGCATCAATATTATTCTATGGATTGGTTGTATGGCTGTGATGCTTTACTTCAGGGAATCCGGTAAAATGGAAGCAGCATATGGTTTCTCGATCACAATTGCAATGCTGATGACAACAATACTGATGTTCTACTACATGAAGTTCGTAAAGAAATGGCTATTGCCTGCTATCACTTGCATTTTGCTTTTATTTCTTACAGTGGAAATATCTTTCTTCATTGCCAATATAGCCAAGATCAGGCAACGTTGGATGTTCCTCATTTTCGAGATTGGATTGATCGGAGTTATGGATGTGTGGTACCAGGCAAGGAAGATCAAGAACCGGTACGTGGAATTTGTTCGGCTGGAGCCTTATTTGCCCATGTTGCAGCAATTGAGTAATGATATTTCTATAGCTAAATTTGCAACTCATCTGGTTTATCTCACATCGGCTGACAATCCGAAAGAGATAGAACATAAAACAATCTATTCAATACTGAGTGGTAAGCCTAAACGTGCGGATATCTATTGGTTTGTGCATGTGCACACAGTAGATGAGCCTTATACAAGTGAATATTCAGTCAAGCAAATTGTACCAAATGAAGTAATAAGAGTGGAATTCCAGTTAGGCTTTCGTATTTCTCCCCGAACAAATCTGATGTTTAAAAAAGTTATAGAAGAAATGATACGCAATCATGAAATAGCAGTTGAAAGTAAATATGAAAGGTTACAAAGAACAACACCGGTTGGCGATGTGCAGTTTGTAGTAATGGAAAAATTTCTCTCTGGTGATAACGAACTGCATTTCTTTGAGCGCCTTATCATGAATTTCTATTTCCGCATCAAAGAAAAAAGCCTGAGTGAAGAAAAAGGATTTGGACTGGATCAAAGCAATGTAACTGTTGAAAAGTTTCCTCTGCTCATTACTCCCGTAAGTGAAATCAATTTAAAAAGGAAACGATTACCCCATGACCAAATAGCTTAACATCGGTTCCTCATTAAAATTCCATAACTTCTATGCTTGAATAACCATTGCTATAGTTCCCATCGCATATGCTATATGATTACATTATAATCGGAGCGGGTTCCGCCGGTTGCGTATTGGCCAATCGATTGACAGAAGATCCCTTATGCAATGTTTTGCTTCTGGAAGCGGGAGGAAAAGGTAATTTTAAAACAGCCATTCCGGGTGCATACTCCACCTTGCATAATACATCTGTTGATTGGGCATTCTGGACAGAGCCACAAACACAACTTGGAAACCGGAAACTCTTTATACCACGGGGCAAAGTATTGGGTGGATGCAGTACTACCAACGCAATGGCTTATGTACGCGGAAATCCGGAAGATTATAACGAATGGGCAAAACTGGGAAATGAGGGGTGGAGCTTCAAGGAAGTTTTGCCCTACTTTAAAAAGTCAGAACATCATGAAGTGCTTAACGGAAATTATCACAGTCAAGAGGGACCGCTTTATGTAAGCTTTGCCCAATATGCTTCTCCAATTAGTAAACTCTTTATTGAAGCCTGTATAGAAAAAGGAATTCCGTATAACAATGATTATAATGGCGAATCGCAATTCGGTGTAAGCATGTTGCAATACACCATTAAGAATAACAAGAGGCAAAGTTCAGCCACTGCTTTTTTGAAACCAGTAAAGCAGCGACAAAACCTGACTGTGCGTACCAATTCATTGGTGAGAAGGATATTGTTTGAAAATGATAAAGCTGTAGGCGTTGAGTTGTTGACCGGAAAAACAACTTCAGAAAAGATTCGCTGCCAGAAAGAAGTTATTGTTTCTGCCGGCGCTATAAAATCACCACACCTACTAATGCTTTCAGGTATTGGAGAAGAGGCAAGTCTTAAAAAGGCTGGCATTGAGGTAAAATTCCCTCTTCCAGGTGTTGGTCAAAATCTTCAGGATCATGTTTGGACCTATACCAGCAATCTTTGCAATGTACCAACAGCAAATCGGGATATTCAGCCTGTCAACCAATTCAAAGGTCTTCTTAAATATCTTCTTTGCAATAAAGGACCTCTTTGCAATTCGCCAATTGAAGCGAATGCATTTCTTAAAACCGATGATGAACTGGATCGACCCGATATTCAATTCCATTTTTCCCCTTTTTATAGTGGAAATGATTATCAAATAAATTTGTATGACATCAAATCTTTTCCAAAAGAAAATGGGTTTAGCATTATGGCAATTTTGCTTCATCCGCTAAGTAGGGGAGGCATTGGCCTCCGTTCTGATGATCCGCACGATGCGCCGTTGATTCAACCTGATTTTCTGCAAAACGAAAAGGACAAAATTACCCTGCTAAAGGGATTAAAGAAAGCAATGGAGGTGGCAGATGCTGCTCCCTTTAGACAATATTCGAAAGATGGACTTAACCATCCTGTCCGGCATGCAACAGACGAAACTTTGATGGATCATATAGGTAAAACTTTGGAAACATTGTATCACTCTGTTGGTACTTGCAAGATGGGGAGTGACTCCATGTCTGTTGTAAATGGAAACTTGCAGGTACATGGCATAAAGAATCTGCGTGTCATTGATGCGTCTATTATGCCTGCCATTATTTCCGGAAACACCAATGCCGCTAGCATTATGATCGGTGAAAAGGGGGCTGACATTATAAAATTTAATTAAGGGCTAAAGTTTTCAATCTGTTAGAACCGAACTTACCTTTTTTAAAAACAACCTATTTATTAAAGATTTAGGAATAAAGAGCACCAGAATAAAAACTGCATTCAAAATATGAGAAAGATTTTTTTATTCATCATTATTTCTTTAACCATTCAAACTTCCTATTGTCAAAAGCTGAATGAGAATGAAATTCTTAGAATAGGCGATTACGGCAGGTTGTGGGTAGTTCTTACTTTATTTCATCCTGAAATGGCCTATAGCAACATCAATGCCGATAGTTTATATACAGATAATATCAATGAGCTCCTTAGCAATCCTTCAGCCAGGAATTTTAAAGATGCTATCCGTAAAATGATTGCGCGCCTGGGAGATCCATATACAATAATTGCAGGTGATAACACTAAAGCAAAGGATACCTTGCAATTAGGCAATAGGCCTTTATTGAACTGGATGGAAGATAGTATTGCCTTTCTTCATTTTGACGACCAGTTCATCATGCAAAACAGTAATGAATTTGCACCAAATGTGGGATTGATCCATTTAATGGAAAGTATAAAAAAAGCAAATGGCATTATTATAGATCTTAGGGAATCAACCTCTGTTAATGATGAAATGCTGAAATATCAGAAGCAGGCATTTTTTAATGAATTAATTAGCCACCTTTCTGATCATGAGGTTTCATACCCGTCATTTAGAACTCGCATTCATTATGGTCACGAATCTCAAACTTTTGATCTGCCGTTTTATTATCAGGGCTGGTTTATAAAAAATAGCTCCCGGGTCATACCAAAAGATCCGGCTATAAAAAAGCCAGTCTGTTTAATAATTAACCGGTATAATAATAATATAAGTGATGGCATTTCAACCCTGCAAGGTGAAGGGATTGCAAAAGTGATCGCAGAGGGTGACTTAGGCAATTTCGAACCTGCCAGAACATATGAAATGGATCTCACCGATCACCTTAAAGTAAGTATTCGCTTAAGTGAAATTTTATATAAGAATGGAGAAAGGTTTTTTAAGCCTAATATTTCTGTCGGATCAAATAATAATAGGTTGATACCTGAAGCTGTTAAATTGGTAAAGGCAGATTTAAGATCCAAAGTTGATAGTAATACAATATTAGCTCAAAACATATTTGTCAGCAGCAAGGTCGCCGGATATTATAACATGGCATATCCTTCAACCTCTTTACGGTTGTTGGGATTAATGAGGTTCTGGAGCGCCATTAAATATTTCTGTCCGAACAAAGATAGGATCACAAAAAATTGGGATAGTATATTATACGAATATGTACCAAAATTTATAATGGCTAAAGATTCTTTGGATTATGAGCTTACTGCAGCGAGGTTGATTAAGGAAATAAACGATAGCCATGGATTTTTTAGTGGCCCTATAAATAATTCCCTCACTGAAAAAGTTCCTGATGTTCAATTGAAATTTGTGGAAAATAAAACAATTATCTATAAAATATTTAATGACTCTTTAAAGGATCGCATTTTTATAGGGGATGAAGTACTTTCAATTAATGACAGGTCAGTTAAATATTGTAGGGATAGTATTGCTCCTTTAATAGCAGCTTCCAATGATGCTTCTTTGCAAAGGAATATTACAGCACGCCTGTTGGCAGGTAAATCCGGCAGTTTTGTAAAGTTAAATTATGAACATAACGGAAAAATAAAAAAGATTAATTTACCAAGAGTCGTATCCAGGTATTTTAGTCCAGAAATAAAAGATCCCGTTTGGAAAAAAATAGATGCCAAACTTGGTTATGTGGATTTTGGAAGGTTAGAAGTTGCCCAGATTGATAGTATGTTCCATGATTTAAATAATATGGAGACCATCATCTTCGACAATAGAAGTTATCCAAAAGGAACCGTTTGGACATTAGTTAATTACCTGACCGTTAAAACGCTTCAGGCGGCAAAAGGAATTACAATGATTGCAGACTCTCCCGATCCACTTACAATAACTTCTCAGGAAAGTATTTGGGAAATACCGGTTAGTCCCAAAACTCAATACAAAGGAAAAATAATTATACTGGTAAATGAAATAACGCAAAGCCAGGCAGAATATAGTTGTATGGTAATTCAAGCTACAGGAAAGAAAGTAACAATTATTGGCAGCCAGACAGCTGGCGCTGATGGAGATGTAACAGGTATTGTAATGCCAGGAGGTATACAAACTGCTTTTTCCGGTCATGGTGTACTTTATCCTAATGGTAAACCTACTCAGGGAATTGGCATTGTTCCCGACATATATATTAAACCTACAATTAAGGGTATTAAGGCAGGAAAGGATGAAGTGTTGGAAAGAGCCATCCTTTTTTCTAAACTGGAAAATAAGTGATTAGGTTAATAGTATACTCCAAATAGCGTTTGATTCAAAAAATCAACTTCTTTCCAATCACGACAGTTATTACCTTCAACTTCCATAAATCATTTAAGTTATTAACTCTATAATCCAGCAATATGATAAAAGGAGTAATTATCCAATTGATTGCAATTATTTGTTTAACTCCAATTAAAGTAAATAGTCAATACCTAGAAAAAGTACAATTTGATGTAAAAGACAGTTCTGATGGATATTATCTTGCAGTCCGTCCAAGGTCTCAAAATATAAAAGGAACACTGGTTCTATTTTCTAACTTCTATAGCCTGGATGGAATTATCTCTGAAACTAAATTGCACAATTTTGCGTATGCAAATGAGCTTCTTACAATTTTCATTTCACTTAAACAAAGTCTATTTGCAGATAGTATTACAATTGCAAGGATTAATAGTGTACTTAAAGATGTAGAAATAAAATTTGCTGCTGACACTTCTAAATTTGTTTTTGCAGGTTTTAATTTTGCAGGAAGTATTGCAATCCGTTATGCTGAACTTACTTATGAGCGACCAGCTGAATTTTTGATTCATCCTAAGGCAGTTTTTGGAGTGGATGCTTCAGTTGATTTATTCGGACTTTGGCATTGGTGTGAACGGCAGATTAAAAAAAATTATTACTCGGGAACTGTTGGTGATGCAAAATATCTGCTGGATGCGATGTCGTCTGAGAAAGGTACTATATATAATAATCCCGGTAACTACAGAAAATTATCGCCATTTTATAGAGAAAAAGAGGGAAAAGGAAATGAGCAATTTCTAAAAACTATTCCTTTTCGTCTTTACTATGATACCGATATCGAATGGCAGCTTAAAAACCGAAGAAATAGTCTTTATGATACAAATGTCCCCGATGGGTCTGAGCTTATTAGCTATCTTTTACTGGAAGGAAATAAGGATGCTGAATTTATAAGTTCCAAACAGCCGGGCAGGCGTAGTAATGGGATCAGAAATCCAAGTTCTTTATCTATAGTAGATGAAGTAGATTGTATTCAGTGGATCAAAGAAAAGTTGAATATTTTCGACCCAAATACATGGCAACCACCTTATAAATTGCCTATACCAGATAAGTGGTATATAGAAAGGTTTCAGTTTCCCTTAGATTTTGCTCCGCAAATTCATAATGTAGGCTTTCAGGATGTTCGTTTCCCACCAGGTTGGGGAGAGGCTTCCAGTGAGGATTATTGGTCCTATATGTATATGTGGTGGCTGGAAGGCAATCCGAAATTTGACACTGAGATCTTAAAAGGATATTTAAATAGTTATTACACAGGTCTGGTTGGACGAAATATAATGAGCAGGAACATACCGCAGGATAAATTAGTACAAACATCGATAAACCTAAAAAGAATAAAAGCTGTACCAGGTGACATTGAAACTTATACTGGTGATATCCGGATGCTTGATTATATGACACTAAAGCCTATTGTATTAAATACAATAATTCACATTAAACATTGTGAATTGCAAAAACATAAAGTTGTATTTATAGAAATATCTCCTAATGCATTTACTCATTCAATATGGAAACGGTTTAGCCAAATTGAAGCAGGATTTGAATGTATAAATTAGCTGGGATTAATTATTTTCAAGCTTGATTTGCAGTATACAATTTCTATAAAGAAATTATTATTTCTCCTTTAATCAATATTTAATTAGAGAAATATTTATTATTCAAAGATAAATTGAAAACGACGAAATAAATTATTGAAAGTTAAGAACAAAGTATGAGAAAACTAATTGCAGCAATGAATATTACACTTGATGGATTTTGCGATCATACTGCAATGATTGCAGATGAAGAAATACATCAACATTATAATAAGCTATTAAGTAATACTGGCACCCTCTTATACGGAAGGATAACTTATCAGCTTATGGAAAGCTATTGGCCATCTATTGTAAAAAATCCTACTGGTAATAAACCAATGGATGAATTTGCGGTTATAATAGACAATATTTCAAAGATTGTTTTTTCCCGTACGATGGAAAAGGTTGATTGGAAAAATTCAAAATTGAAGAATGAAATCGTTAAAGAAGAAATTTTAGAACTTAAAGAACAAGTAGGTAAAAACATTTTAGTTGGCAGTCCGGGTTTAATAGTAGCGTTATCACAACTTGACTTAATTGATGAATACCAGCTTGGCGTTCAGCCAATTATTTTAGGAAGCGGCTTATCATTATTTAAAAACATTAAGGATAGAATAAATCTTAAACTCTTAAAAACAAAAACATTCGGTTGCGGCGCTGTAATTCTCTACTATGACAAAAAATATAGAAATCAATGAAACACACATTACTTATAATACTTATTTTATTGACATCTTGTGCTTTTGGACAGAATTATCCATTTGCAAAGGAATTTGTAAACGGGACTGTCATTTTAAAAGACTCTTCTCTGAAAGTTGGTCAGGTAAAATGGTTTCCACACCAAAACGAAAAATTGAAGTTTCGTGAGACAGAAAAGGGAGAAACGATTAAATATTCACCTGAAGATATTGTAGGATTTTCAACAGACACATTCAAGTTCGTTTCGCTTTTGAATTTTGAAGCGTATGCGGACAATTACGCTCTGCTGGGGAAGACTTCAACAATCAAACACACATTTGGCCAACTTCTGGATAAAGGAAAGTTCAACATCTATTTTGTGGTCATTACTGGTTACAATGCAATAAGTGGCAGTATTCAAACATATCCCAATTTTTTGTTTCAAAGTACCAGGAATACCAATTTTACTTTGGTAGCTTATCCATATGGTATCCGGATGAAGGATAAGAAGTATGATAATGCAAAGGATAACTTGTATGTGATGTTTAAAGATTACCCCGAAATTGTAGAAAAAATAAAAAGGTATAAGCAGCAGGAAGATTTCTTTGAAATTGTCAATATGATAAAAGCAATAAATCGACTATGATGTATTAGCGGAAATCTATCGACAAAAAACTAAGACAAAGTCCAATCAATTTATTTCAATCGTATTCCTGCCCGCATGGCAAACCCACTTAATGATATAGGTAAATCAAAGTTGGTATACGCATATCTTGAATACCCAAGAGCTAAAAAGGGACTTACCTTACCTGGAAATCCAATTCCAACATTCCCATTAAAGAAAAAGCCGCCCTTTGTTTCCTCATTTCCATTTAAAACTCCATATCCAGGCTGCAAAAAAATGATTGGATGGATCTTTTTTTCATTTCCTATTAATGTAATATTAGCTATAAGGGGTATGAAAGAAATAGATAGATTTTTAAATTTGGTATATCCTATTCCTCCTCCAAAATAAAGACCTTTAACAACCATTCCATTCCCTGTCAATGTAACTCCATACCCATGACCACCTGATGGAAGATCATAACCAAATGCAAATGAAAAATATTCACTTTTTTGCCCAAAACATATCATCGGGCACATAAACAGTATAATTATTACGATTCTAAATTTCTTCATAATAAGTTAGCTCTCTTCGATACTTCAGATGAGAATTGTTTTGTGGTATAGTATCCTTTTAATTCTCCAATTTAGTACTTAGCTTCCATTTTGAAAAGCAGAAATGTGAGCATACTATAGCAGCATTGAATTATCTTCTCCAATTTCTATCATCTTAGCGTAGCCAAGATCTGTTACAGCATACAGCTCCTGTTAATCTTTTGAAGAAGTTGTTAAAATAGGTAATAATCGTTACCAGAGGGCTTACTTATTATAGGACATTTGTGACATGGTATCAAATCAGCACAGTAAAGACATTTTTCAAAGGTTACGGGATGGAGAAATTATTGCATCTAATGATCCGGACGCATACAAATTGCGGGAGGCTTCTTTTGCTACAAAGAAGTTATTGGTTCAGATGAATAACTCTTCCGATCCTGCAGAGATCAGAAACTTGCTAAGCCAAATCACTGGTTCAGAAATTGATGAAAGCGTTGCTGTGTTTACACCCTTGTACATCAACTATGGTAAGAACACTAAAATCGGCAAAAACGTCTTTATAAACTTTGATTGCGTTTTCCTTGATCTGGGTGGCATTACCATAGACGACAATGTATTGATTGCACCTAAAGTCAGCCTGCTATCCGAAGGACACTCTCTTTCCCCTTTCGAAAGACAATCACTTATTCCCGGGCAAATTCACATCAGGAAAAACGCATGGATTGGTGCAGGTGCAAACATACTCCCAGGCGTTACTGTCGGTGAAAATTCTGTGGTGGCAGCAGGTGCTGTTGTTTCTAAAGATGTACCTGCAAACACCATTGTAGGTGGTGTGCCTGCAAAAATTATTAAAACAATTGAATAATCATAAAAATATAAAGCAATTACTTTTCCTCGTATTCTTGATAGTATCTCTTGTCAGGCCCAACGTCGTACTCGTCTATTAAAATTCCCTTTACACCTGTGGTTGAAGTGATCGCAAAGACGATGGAGTTTCTATAGGAGTTTGTATACAATTGGAACTTGTAGACTTCATCTACATGAAATTCCTCTGGGTCTAATGTCACTTCGAGATCTTCGCAATAAAGACAAAACTTTTCTTTCTCAAAATCAAAGTCGGTTTCATAACCTCTTTGCTTCAGATCGACTAAAGCGTCTCCAAGCGATTTGTATTCTTTCATAAATCTTGGTTTTAAATTTTAATACTTTTAAATGTTTTCAGGTCTCACAAAAACTGTTCAGGATTTCCTGCTGCAATTCTTACTTCCGAATATTGTAAGGGCTGATCCTTCATTCGGATAGCATCATCAAGAAACTCACTGCCTTTACTGGTATATGCGGCAGGATCATGAATGGTATCAAATGTGTGTTCATCCGGGATGTTATTTAAATCGTTTGGATGGGGATTTGAATAAGGAAAGTGCATAGTGCAAAAATTTATAAGTTATGAATTTGTCTTTTACCTGATCTGGCGCCTGCTTTTCATTATAACCGCCCCATAAATTGGCACCCGTCATATTCGTTTTGACGGGTGACAGATCCGTACAATTAAGCTTTTTGTAATTGTTTGCTCCACCATTTTTCAAAGTTAATAGCGCCTATCTCTGCATAGCCCGCAGGTACCAATGCTGTTGGTGCAATCTCTCCACCGTAATATTCGTGCTTGCCATTTGATATTACTTTGCGGGTATCACCTGAATTCTGCAGGTAGCGTTGAACAATTGCATACATATCAAAACGTTCAGGACCGGCTATTTCAATCTTGCCATTTACTGGCGCAGCTAGTGAATATTTCACTACGAACGCTGCAACATTATCTGCTGCAATGGGTTGAAACTTTACATCGGAAAGATGTACTTCATTTCCTTCGGTAGCCTGGTCTGCAATACCTTTCAGGAACTCTAAAAACTGTGTACTGCGAATGATAGTGTAAGGAACTCCTGATTGTTTGATGAGGTCTTCCTGCATTTTTTTTGCACGCATATAACCTACGTTCTGCATGTTGTCAACGCCAACAATAGAAAGTGCTACGTGATGTTTTACACCGGCATTGATCTCTGCACTTAAAAGATTAGTGCCGGAAGTTTTAAAGAACTCCATAACTGCGTTGTCTTCAAACGAGGGTGAATTGGAAAGGTCGATAACGATATCTGTTTCCTTCATCGCTTCTGCTAAACCTTCACCGGTAATCGTATTAATACCGGTTGCAGGTGAAGCTGCAATAACCTGGTGACCAAGCTGGCGAAGTTGAGCTACTACTTTAGTTCCAATGAGGCCAGAACCTCCGATGACTACGATTTTCATACTTTAAGTTTTTAATTGTGATTGTGTTCTGCCATATAGGCCAACCAAATGCCATTTCTCTTAAAGTATTGACAATCAAAAGCATGGTAAAAATGGACGTGCTGGTTTTTCACTTTATTTCGTGAATGCACGATAAACATCACTAAATAAAGGGACGATGTCATAAGCTTCCACTGCACGAAGCTAATGAGGCTGGATTATCGTTGCAGCAGATGCCTGGTAAGCCCTGGTTTAGAAATGCTTATACGAAGTAGTCACTTTTTTGAATCCCCAACTTTTTCATCTTGGAATGCAATGTGTTTCCGGGTATCTTCAATATATCGGCTGCACTGCCTGTGCCAGAGATTTTACCGTCACAACGTTTTAAAGTTTCAATGATATAATCACGCTCAACTTCTTCAAGCGAACGATTTAAAATATGTGCTGCCGTTTGCCTATTCTCTACACTTGTATTTTCAGGTATTGGTACATCCTCCAGGGTATCATTAGTAGAAAGAAGTATACTCCGCTCAATTAAATGTTCCAGTTCTCTTACGTTACCGGGCCAGGTATAACTGCGTAATTGTTGTAAAACCTTGGGCGATATTTTCCGGATCTTTCGGCCTGCATTTCTACTGTATTTCTGAATGAAAAACTGAGTGAGAAGTTCAATATCTTCCAGACGTTTGCGAAGTGGTGGTAGCTGGATCGGAAACACATTGAGACGGAAATAAAGATCTGCACGGAAACGGCCAGCCTTTACTTCTTCTTCGAGATTACGATTAGTAGCAACAATTAATCGCACATCGATCTTGATAACTTGCTTTCCACCAATTCGTTCAAGTTCACGCTCCTGAATCACACGCAGCAATTTTGCCTGCGCTTCTAAAGGCAGTTCTCCAATTTCATCAAGAAAAAGGCTGCTGTTATTAGCGAGTTCAAATTTGCCGGTACGACGATCAATAGCCCCCGTAAAAGCGCCCCGTTCGTGACCAAATAATTCGCTTTCAATAAGGTTTGCCGGCAGGGCTGCACAATTCACTTTCACCATCAGTTTATCCCTTCGGGAGGATGAACTATGGATTGCTCTTGCTATGAGTTCTTTTCCCGTACCCGTTTCGCCAGTTATTAAAACTGTAGTGTTTGAATCTGCTACCAGCGACATCAGGTGATAAACCTTTTGCATTTCCTCGCCATTGCCAACAATCTCGGAAAAATTATAGATGGTTTTGATTTGCTCCTTGAGGTAATCGTTTTCAACTTCTAGCTGCTTTTTATACGACAATAATTTTTCATTGGCTTTAATATTGGCAACAGCAACGGATATCTGTGCGCAAATGCCTTTCAGCAAAAGCTGGCTTAGTCGGTCGGCAAGCATCCATATAGTTCCAATATTTTTGTCTTCTACGCGAAGTGGAAGTGCATAAACATTTTTTAGTCGTGTAGTCTTCCATAATTGTGCAAACGCATTTCCGCTCTTTACCTCTTCTTCTACGCTAAATAGTAGGCCACCCTTACTGGCAAGAACTTGTGCAGTGTAATGTTCCTCTACTGTTATTTTATTGGCGAGCAGCTTTTCAAAAAGTGGCCTGCCATTTTCAAATCGTGAACCGTCATAAATAAATGGAGACATGTGGAAGCCATCATCATCTATTGTGCGTATCATGGCAAGTTTTGTATGCAATATCTTGTCAAGTACTTCAGAAATGGCCTCAAGTAAATCATTCCTCGTTCTTACCCGTGTGATGTCGTTGCTGAATTGAATTAAAAAACTCTGCTCTTCCTGTTTTTTGTTGATTTGCTCATTGGCCATAATATTGGCCATGGCAATAGAAATTTGTGCACATATACCTTGCAGCAGCGGAACATTAATGTCAACTATGTCTAATAGTAATATTCCATGGTTCGTTTCGCCGTTGCGCAGACGCACACCTACGAAGTTGTTAAATCCAAGCGTTTTCCAATGATGCAGATAAGGAGCCGTAATACCATGTTTAATTTCCCTGTCCACATTTAGAAGTAAAGGAATAGGGCTATTCAATATGCGATTTTGCAAACCGTCATTGATAGGATATTTCGATCCTTCTAGTGCAGCCACTGCTTTTTGATTAAATTCATTTGTGCCGAGGTCAAACACATAAGGGCTCATCGTTGCATTGTCATCATTGATTCTGCGAATAACAAAACCTTTTTTCTGGTTCATTCTATCGATGGCAGTGCGAACGGCATGAGCTAGGTCTTCTTTGGTTCTTACGGTCGCAATAGCACTGCTAAAATCCAACAGGAAAGATTTTTCTTTTTCCTTTTTAAGAATTTCTTCGTTCTTAATAATATTGGAAACAGCACTTGAAATTTGGGGAACAATTCCTTTGATAATACTTTTGAATTCAGTACTGAAGCCATTTATTTTATCTATATAGATATGAATGAATCCCATTGGCTTTCCTTCGTTTATTAGTTTGGCCATTAGGATTTCCCTTACACCTTTTTCATAATTCACTTTGAGAAAGGAAGGGCTTCCAGCCTTATCCATGACGTCTGCGAGCACAAATGAAATAGGACCATCTGCATTCAGGACCGCCTGTATAAAAGGTTCGTTCAAAGGAAAGCGTGACATTACCATTTCATCGTACCGTTTATGCGAACGTATGGGGGATCCATCATTGTCTAAGAGGAAGGCAGTATAGGTCTCGTCTTTATGATCAATTAGGGTAACAATTGTATGCGTGATATGAAACAGCCCTTTGATGCGTTGTTTGAAAAGTGTTAGCAAGTCATTTTTATCACGCACTCTGGTAATATCATTACTCAGTTCGAGCAGTAGCTTTCTTTCTTTCTCAAGGCTGGCTCTCGTTGGTGGCAGTTCTGCTTCAGCCTGTGGTATCCGTTTCATGAAAGCAATTTATGTAAAATTTGGAGCACAGTTCCGCGGTTCTATATGAACAGAAAAGTTGTTTTTAAAGGAAATCATTTAGAACCATAAAATAGAGACGTATCCTTTCCCTGTCTTCCATGAGCTATATTTGCAACCGTTGATCTTTTGATTGCAGATAATAATAGTAAACGCATTTTATGTTTCAACAACTCTACGAACCGCATCCCGCCTTAAAAGGGTTTGTAAACAACATTATGATGCACGAAGTGAAGTTTGATATAACTAAAACCCAATGCACTTTCTCTATCCCGCCTCTTCCCGAACACTTCCTGATGTTTTTTATAGAGGACGTTCCAGATCAACTGGCATCTCATGCCTGTTTAAGCGTTCGGCAATTTGAAAGGGTATTTCAGCAAAGGATAGGTCTGGCACCCAAACATTTTTCCCGTATGGTAAGATTTTGGCAGGCGTGGAAAATGAAAGAGCGGCAGCCTGGCCTTAGCTGGATAAGGATTGCTCATGAATGTGAATATTTTGACCAGATGCACCTTATACGAGACTTTCATGAATTTGCTGGTGTAAATCCCTCATCCATTGAACAGGAGCTTTTAATATCACCAGTAAAAGTATTTAACCATCTCTTTTGCTAAGATGTCGTATTTGTACTATGCTTCTGTGTTATCGCTGAAATATTTTTGGAAGAAAACAATCAGTTATGAAAAAAGTAATTACAATCATTGTTTTCTTGTCGCTATATGGTTTCCTCTATGCTCAAAATCGCACGAAAGATGAAACAGCCATCAATGAGCAAGTTGATGCGATGATATATAGTTGGAACAATCATAATTATGATGATATGAAAAACTACAGCACAGAAAATACCGATTGGGTGAATGTGGTAGGCATGTGGTGGAAAGGGCGAAAAGAATCACAATACGCACATCAGGCTTATCATAATACAATTTTTAAAACAGCGGTATGTGAGAAAAAATCTGTGACCACCCGCTTCATAACAAATGATGTAGCGATAGCCCACGTTATGTGGCAATTTTCCGACCCGAATCCTCCTCTTCCGCCTCTTCCTCCATCGCCAGATGGTAAACCCTTCGCCCCTTTTGATGACCTGGCTACACTTGTGTTTGTAAAACAAAACGGTAAATGGTTATTGACTGCCGGTGAAAATGTTCATATTGATAAAAACGCACAACAGTTTGACCCAGTGAGACAAATGCCGAAGAACTAAGATTAATTAAGAAAATCAAGATGCACGAACCGCTAACATTGCATTGGCTATATGGCGGGGCTACAAATAAATTCTCAGCCTTTTGATCGCTAATCAGCTTCGGTTTTTCAAGTGTGAAGGCAGATGTTGTTAGCAGCTTTATTTCTTGCAGTAACAATGGGTCAATGGGCCTCACTTGGCCGTGCGCGGAACTGAAGTATAATAAAGCTTACTTAAATAAATCTGTTTGAATTTAGCCTTCCTTTGAAATCTTTATCTGTATTAAGTTGTATCTAATGACTAGAATTAAATAGAACTTTCCAAACTAAAAAGAAGTGTACTCCCTTGTCGTCTGAATGCATGAGTTTATATTTGTACTAATGATGAAAGTTTTATTTCCTGTTATATTTATAGGTGTTTTTATGTCCTGTAATAGATCTACTAAAATTTACAGTGAAACTGAAAATAAGCCTAACGAACATTTATCAATAAAATCAATAGATAGTATATCATCTATAATAAACAAAAAAATAGCTTCTAAAATAGAAGGCCATGAGTTTAATATAATTCATTTTATGTTTTCAGATGTAAAGGAGAAGGATTTTTATTTCAATTTTGATAATTCTTCTTTAGAAGTTATTAATCATATTAAAAAAGTTTATAGATATTATTTACTATCTGAAATATTTTATTTCAAAAATGGCCAATTATTAAAAGCCAACTTTTCTTTATCGGGATGGAGTT
>JBJMLT010000410.1:0-4140 GCA_045805165.1 Flavisolibacter sp. | reverse complement strand
TAAAAATCCCTAATACCCTGAAATAGGTTTTGGGAGCGCAAAGGTAAGGCAGAGAAATTTAAAAGTTAAAATTTAAAAGTTAAAAAGCGTCAATCGTCAATCGTCAATAAGTCAAAAGTTAAAAGTTAAAAGTTAAAACTTAAAAGTGGTTATAACTTGGGTTTTTTTGTTTCACGCAAACGGATATAAGGAGGTAAGGGCTCTAAGGGGTTGGCTTATAGTTGGCTTTGAGTTGGCTTTGATATGGCTTTGAGTTGGCTTTGGTACGCTTTAAAGGATAGAGAAATGTAAAATTTAAAAGGAAAAATGAAAAAAGGGGATCTTTGATTGTAACTTTTTCATTTTTTAATTAATAGGGGTTCAAAAATACAGCTCTTCTGTGAATTTTTGTTTTACCGGGAGAAATTCTATTGGGGTCTTTTCTGGTATAGGGAACTTCGCGTTAAAATGTATGTGGTCTTTGCTGGTACAGGGAACTTCGGGTTAAATGAAAAAAGAGGGAACTTAAGGACTTTTAGGTTATTGACTTTTGACTTTGGACTTGTTTTGATTTCACGATTCAGGATTGATGTTCCCTAAAATCGATAACCTTTACTTGCAGGCTCATTTCTCCGTTCCACTCATTCTGGTCTATCTTAAAAACAATATCGAGGGGTTTACCTGACAGAAGCAAAGGCATTTTATCCGCCATATTAAATCCTATTCCGCTGATCTTTGCATTATTTTGTTGAAGAACGAAGCGGATATGGGCCTCTTTTACAATTTTGCTCCAGCCTGTATTATGCACTTTGCGGCTTACGAAAGTGGGGCAAACATTATCCGGACCAAAGGGCTGCATCTGGCAAAGAATATCATAAAAAGGCTTGCGAATGTCTGCCAATTCTATTTCTGCATCAATTACTATTTCCGGAATTAAAAGATCAGGGTGAATTGAAGCCTGGACCACCTCTTCAAAACGGGTTGAAAAAGCATCTACTTTTTCTGTCTCCAAGGTCATGCCGGCAGCATAAAAATGTCCACCATAACCTAATAAAAGGTCTTTACATTGATGAATAGCTTCATATACATTGAATCCGGAAACACTTCTGGCACTACCGGCCACATATTCTCCGCTTTGAGTTAATACAATTGTAGGGCGGTAAAAATGTTCGATCAAGCGGGAGGCGACTATCCCAACCACACCTTTATGCCAGTGAGGCTGGTATAAAACAGTGCTTAGGCGATTTACCTGGATTTGGTCATTCCGGATCAGAGCCAGGGCCTCTTCCGTAATATTCATATCTGCCTCTTTCCGGCTGGTATTATCTGCATGTAATTGTTCCGCCCAAAGCTTTGCCTCCGCATAATTATCAGCAACAAACATTTCAACTGCCTTTCGGGCATCATCCATCCTTCCGGCCGCATTAATTCTGGGAGCAATTATAAATATAAGGTTCTGTATATCCAGCTCTTTTGTAAATCCGCTTAAAAATGCCAGCGCTTTAATTCCAAAATTCGGATTCGCGTTTGCTTTTTTCAATCCGTAATAAGCCAGTATCCGGTTTTCGCCGGTCAGTGAAACAATATCTGCAGCAATAGCTACTGCAACCAGGTCCAAGAACTCAAATGCAGAATCATCCGGCAATTGAAGCTTACGGCATAAGGCCGTGATGAGTTTAAATCCAACTCCACAACCACATAATTCTTTATAGGGATAATTACAATCTTTTTGCTTCGGATTCAAAATGGCAATGGCAGCAGGGAGTATTTCATCCGGCAAGTGATGATCACATACAATAAAATCAATTCCGTTTTCCTTAGCATAGTCTATCAGGTCGACCGATTTTATCCCACAATCCAATGAAATGATCAACGAGAAATTATTTTCTATAGCGAAATCAATCCCTGCTTTACTTACGCCATAGCCTTCCCTGTATCTGTGCGGGATATAGAATTCTGTAAGAGAATGATGTTTCTTAATAAAGCGGTACATGCAGGCAACGGAAGTAGTTCCATCAACATCATAATCGCCAAATACCAATATTTTTTCATGCGCAGAAAAAGCCTGTAAGATCCTGGCCGTTGCCTTCTCCATGTCTTTCATGAGAAATGGATCATGTAAATTCTCCAGTTGCGGACGAAAGAAATTTTTCGCCATTTCATAGGTTTCAATGCCACGTTGCACTAGTATGTTGCATAAAACAGGATGTATCTTTAAATCCCTGAACAATGCATCTGTTTTATCCTTAGGAGCACAATTAATTCTCCAGCGCTTTTGAATACTCATTCGGTGTATTAATATTTTCTGTCTGTTACAAAGTTCACAAGATCTTCAAAACCCTGTCTGATCCCGGACTGAGGAAATGTATGTAAAATTTGCAGCGCTTCTAATTTGTAGTCGTTCATTTTCTTAATTGCATAATCGATCCCGCCTGTTTGCTGTACAACATCAATTATATAATTCACTTTCGATTTACGCGTATTCTCGTTCTTGATTATGTAGATCATCTTTCTTTTCGTTTCCTTATCCACATTATTCAGGGTATAGATCAAAGGCAATGTAAGTTTCTTTTCTTTAATATCATTACCGGTAGGTTTTCCAACATCCTGATAAGAATAATCGAACAAATCATCCTTGATCTGGAAAGCTGTTCCCACTTTTTCACCAAAATCTTTCATACGTGCAGCCACATCATCGTTTTGAGAAGTGGTCCAGGCACCGGCAGCACAGGCGGAAGCGAGTAATGAAGCAGTTTTATTTCTTACTATTTCAAAATAAACTGATTCATCCAGATTCAGTGTTCTGGATTTTTCCATTTGCAATAATTCGCCTTCACTCATTTTACGAACCGCATCGGAAAGAATTTTCAATATTTTGAAGTCATCATTATCAAGAGATAACAATAAACCTTTAGCTAAAAGATAATCACCAACCAGAACTGAAACTTTATTTTTCCATAGAGCGTAAACTGAGAAAAAACCTCTACGTTCAAGGGAGTCGTCAACTACATCATCATGAACGAGAGTGGCCGTGTGCAAAAGTTCTACTAATGAGGCTGCTCTATAAGTGCTGTCATTTACCTCACCGCAAAGCTTAGCCGAAAGAAAAACAAACATAGGCCTGAGCTGTTTTCCTTTTCGCTTGACCACATACCTCATGATGCGATCGAGCATGGAGACGTGACTCCTGACAGCGTCCTTGAATTTTTCTTCAAAGATCCTCAATTCCTTTTCTATCAGATTAACGGGTAGCTGCATTCGTAAATGGGTGGAAAGTTACAACTGCAATCAACAAAATTGCGTGTTGTGGTATAAGAATTGCAGAAATTGGTGAGGCAAAAAGTATAAATCTCCTTTATCAAATCCACTAAATAAAAATTTAAAGTTTGGTAATTGTATGTCAATTTATATTTTTGCCAACGATTAGGACATTGTTTTTAAAATTTAATACTTAGTTATGGCAAGCAAAAAGTACTCTTTTCTGACAGGTATACTGTGCCTGTTAGCGTCGTACGGTTTCTCCCAGGTAACAACTACAACCACAACAACTACCACAGGAACCAGTTACGACGTCGCAGACTCGTCCGTTATACCTTCGCGAAGACTTCCCCAGTACACAGAATTCATGAACGGAACTTATAATTATCCGGCAAAACCAAGGAATATGTGGGAATTGGGATTGAAAATTGGTGCATTCAACATTAGCGGTGACGTAGCCTCCAGATTTCCTACTCCAGGATTTGGAATACATATCAGAAAAGCATTTGGTTATGTTTTCTCTGCCAGACTGGAATATAATTATGGTATTGGTAAAGGCCTTAACTGGCTGCCATCCACTAACTATTTCCTAAATACTGCATGGACGAGCAATGGATATACTCCAGGCTCACAGGTTGTTTACTATAACTATAAGACGACAGTGCAGGACCTTGCACTTGAAGGAGTATTCTCTCTTAATAATATTCGCTTCCACAAATCAAAAACCGGTGTAAACTTTTACGCATTGGCTGGTATTGCCGGTATGATCTATGATGCGAGGGTAAATGCTTTAAATGGAAGCACACCTTATAATTTTAGCTCCATTACTCCAGGTACATGGAAGACCAGAAAGTCCACAAGAGATGCGTTGAAAAGCCTGATGGATGATAGCTATGAAACTTC
>JBJMLT010000409.1:0-13458 GCA_045805165.1 Flavisolibacter sp. | reverse complement strand
TACCTGATAAAGCCGGCACCTTTCTGCATTCTGGATGAAGTTGACGCTCCGTTAGATGATGCTAATGTTGGTAAATTCACTAATATGATCAGGGAATTTAGTTCCAATTCGCAGTTTATAATTGTAACTCATAATAAAACCACTATGAGCGCCGTAGATGTTATTTATGGCGTTACCATGCAGGAACCGGGTGTAAGCAGGTTAGTGCCTGTTGATTTCAGAAGCCTGAATTAGATTATATCCCTTACTATGCGTACTATTTTACTTCTGTTCCTTTCCAACGTGTTTATGACCTTTGGATGGTATTATCATTTAAAACATACAAGCTGGCCTTTGTGGACCGCCATTTTAATAAGCTGGGGATTTGCATTTCTGGAATATTGTTTAATGGTTCCAGCCAATAGAATTGGTTTTTTAAATGGCTTTAATGTATTTCAGTTAAAAGTTATACAGGAAGTTATAACGCTTATTGTTTTCAGTTTATTTGCTATTTACATTCTTAAGCAGCCCTTTCATTATAAATATCTTATAAGTTTCTGCTTTATGATTGGAGCTGTTTACTTTGTATTTAAATAAGGAACTGTTAATTACTTCTAATAGTTGGTTATTTAATTTTCTGGCTTTTAAATTTGAGATAATAAAAAAGAACATGAAATTAATTACCAGCATACTCTTTATTTTATTTTCTGTTATTGGAGTTGCTCAGGAAAGACCTGAGGGATTATTTATAAACTCTAAAGCCCCTGATTTCAAAGCCAAAGATCAGAAAGGGAATGAAATAAGCTTAAAAGATCTGCGTAAAAAAGGTGCTGTTGTATTGGTTTTTTATAGAGGCAATTGGAGCCCTTATTGTACTAAATATCTGAAAAGATTGCAGGATTCTCTGCAACTTATTTCTGATAAAAAAGCACAGGTTATAGCGGTTACTCCGGAAGGAGAGGAAGGAATAGATTCCACCATTCAGAAAACGGGCGTTAGTTTTCCTATTCTTTTTGATAAGGATATGACCATAGCAACCAATTATCGGGTTGCCTATAAAATTGATCAGAAATTATTTTCAAGATATAAAACCGCAGGGATCGATTTATTAAAGACCAATGAGCAAAGAGAGGCAATGTTACCCGTACCCGCAGTATATGTAATAAATAAAGAGGGGTCGGTTATTCTCAGATTTTTTGATGAAGATTATAAAAGAAGAGTGCCGGTCAGCGAAATATTAAAAATAATTTACTAACTACTTGCAGTTATTTTTTTAAACCTGTAAATACCAGCACCCCTACTTTACCGTTATTCCCAGCCAAAAATACAGAGGTGCCTGTTTTAGCTATTCTTACTACATGAAAGCTTTCTGTAGATATAGGTTGCCAGGTATTCGCATTGTCGAAAGTATAATCTACTCCCGTTAATCCACATGTGATCAATTGTTTTTTTGCCAGGTATTCCACGCAGCTTCTATAGCCATTGGGTGGTACTTTGGAAGCGTGCCAGCTTTTTCCTCTGTCAGTGCTATAATAGCAATTTTGTCTGGCAACAGTATCATTATTGAAATCTCCACCTACCACTACCAATTGATACCCTCCCTTTTTTTTGAAACGGTCCCATACTGTAATTGAATTAGCGCCAGAAGTTTCTGTTCCCTGCAAAATGGGCAATTGTAATTTTTCGTTTCTTATATATACATTCGAATGTAAGCCTCCTGAAACAAATACTGCTTCATCATTATCGAGAGCCCTTATGTTTGTTCCACTGGCCGCAAAGCAGGCTTCGCCCGAATCTGCCAACGGTAAATAATTGGAAGGCACTTCTCTCCATGAGCTCCCTCCGTCGAATGTTCTTGCAATAAAGAATTTACCATTTATAGGGTCACCTATTACAATACCTGCCTGCTCGTTCCAGAATTCCATTGCATCCAAAAACATTCCCTTTGATTTATTCTCATATACTACTTTCCACGAATTTCCACCATCTGCTGTCCTTAAGATATAAGCAGGAGCGCCAACTGCCATAATAATAGCAGTACTGCCATCAAAAGCTTCTATGTCTCTGAAATCGCTCTTTTCAAAACCTTTCACTACTAACCATTTCCAGTCTTTACCTCCATTCGTAGATTTTCCAATGGTGCCATTGCTTCCACTTACCCAGATCACTTCATTGTTTACAACGCTTAATCCTCTTAAAGAGGTTTTAGTGCCGGATGTTAAGATTTGAATGTAGGGCAATGATTGTGACCATCCACAATTAAAGAGTAAGAGTAATAGAAGAAATAAAAAGGGTTTTTTCATCTGGTGTATATCAAATGCTGACCAATATACACTAATTCATTTTTAATTTTTTGGCAAATACCTTTTCAAATTTTTCAAGCTTCGGACGAATAACTACAGAACAATAGGGATTCGTATTTTTATTATTATCGTAGTATTCCTGGTGGTAATTTTCGGCGGGATAAAACTTCTCGAATGGCGCTATCTCAGTAACTATTGGTTTATTATAAGCGCCTTCTTTATTTAATTCGGTTTTATAATATTCAGCTTTTTCTTTTTGTTCATCATTATGATAAAAAACAGCGCTGCGGTATTGGGTACCAACATCTGCTCCCTGGCGGTTTAAGCTGGTAGGATCATGAACTTCAAAAAATACTTCCAGTAATTCATCGTAAGATATTTTTTCTGGTTCATAAACGATCTGAACGCATTCAGCATGTCCTGTCTCTCCGGTACATACTTCCTTGTACGTGGGATTAGGAACATCACCTCCTGAATAGCCGGATGTTACCTTTAGTACTCCTTTTAATTCCTGAAAAATGGCTTCTGTACACCAAAAACATCCCGTTGCAAATGTTGCTGTATCTGTCTTTTCCATAACGTTTATCAATGATGAGCTGATACCCTTATATTTTTTCTCTGAATTACAGGAAGCAAGGGTGCAAAAGCTGAGTAAAGTTAAGAACGCCTTTGAGATCATACGTATGCTTAGGTGACAAATTTCAGTCTGAAAATAGACAAGGAAAAGCCAAGAAAAAAGTTTTAACAGAAGGTTTGATGCACCTTTTGCAAATATTTAATAAACCTTAGCCTTTTACCTTTGAGCAATAATAGTAGATATACATGAAATTATACCCGGAGTCGGCCTCAATGCAATTAGAGTTTGAAAAGATTAGGTCATTATTGAATGAGAAATGCAAATCCGAATACGGTAAATCCAGATCTGACCACCTCAGGATCCATACAAAAAAAGAGTTTATTGAAAAGGAATTAAGACAAACGCATGAATATAAGCAGTTAATACAGAACTCTATTTATTTCCCAAATGATTATGTGCTAAATCTTTTAAGAGAATTGCGACTGCTGGAAATAGAAGATTCACTTTTATCTGGTGAAGAAGTATTATCTGTTAAGAAGCTGGTAACTGCTATTGAAAGCATTTTTCGGTGGTTCAATGAAGAACGTAGAATTGCTTATCCCGCCCTGGCTGAAGTAATTACATCAACATATTATGAAAAGATCCTTTTGGAAATAATCAATGAAGTTATTGACGATAGCGGTTATGTAAAAGATAATGCATCGAACCAGCTGTATTCGATAAGGATGTCATTGTATAAAAATAGGAATGAATTAAGAAAGCTATTTGAAAGAATTGTAAGCAGATTGAACAAGCAAGGCTACCTGGCAGAAATTGAGGAGAGCTTTATGAATGGCAGAAAGGTTGTGGCAGTATTTGCAGAACAAAAGCGAACAGTAAAAGGTATACTTCATGGAGAAAGCGATAGCAGGCGTACGGCCTTCATTGAACCTGAAGAAACCATTGAGCTGAATAACGAGCTTTATGCACTTGAAAATTCTGAGAGAAAGGAAGTATACAGGATATTAAAAGAGCTTACAAAAAATTTGTCGGTTTATGCCTCCTTGTTGCGCACTTATCATTCAATTGTTGGTGAATATGATTTTATTAGAGGTAAAGCTCTATTAGCTCTCGATATGAATGGAGATTTTCCTGTAGTAACAGATGCAGCCCATGTACATCTGGTAAAAGCATGCCATCCACTTTTGTTATTGTATAACCAGGCTGCTAATAAAAAAACAGTTCCTGTAGATGTCACATTGGAAGATAGGAATAGGATATTGGTAATTAGCGGACCTAACGCCGGAGGTAAAACCGTTACGATGAAGACAGTTGGCTTATTACAAATGATGGTACAAAGCGGCTTACTGGTTCCTGTAAATCCATCTTCGAAATTTGGCATCTTCAGGCAATTGATGATACATATAGGCGATACACAAAGTATAGAATTTGAGCTTAGCACTTACAGCAGCCATTTATTAAGTATGAAATACTTCATGGAAAATGCAAATGGGAAAACTTTATTTTTTATTGATGAATTGGGAAGTGGTAGTGATCCAAATTTAGGCGGAGCCTTTGCAGAAGTAATACTGGAAGAATTGGCCCGTAAACATGCGTTGGGAATTGTTACTACCCATTACCTGAATCTGAAAGTAATGGCAAATAAAACTCCGGGAATTATAAATGGTGCCATGGCATTTGATGAAAAGCGATTACTGCCTCTATATAAACTAATTGTAGGAAAGCCAGGCAGCTCATATACATTTTCTATTGCCGAACGTATAGGTATGGATAAACGTTTAATATATAAAGCGAAGGAATTGGTGGATGAGGGACATTTCAGACTTGATAAATTATTAAATCGAACCGAACAGGATCTCCATAAACTGCAACAGAAAGAAAAAGAATTGCACCATTTAATGAAAGAAAATGAAAAGCTGAAAAAGGAAATGCAGATAGTAATGGATAAAGAGAAACACCGGCAGCAGGTGGAAGTTTTAAAGGAACAGAACAAGATTACTGAAGAACGGATCGCTTACCTGAAAGATATGGATAGAAAGCTAAGGCAAATGATCGTTGAGTGGAAAAAAACAGATGATAAGAATAAAGTGGTAAAGCAGATGGCAGCTTTATTATTTAAAAAGAATGAACAAAATATAGTAAGTAAAAAGCAGAAGCAAATTGATTCGAAATTTGAGGAAATAGGAGGGAACATAAAGCCCGGAGATAAAGTAAAAATGAAAAAGAATTTGCAGGTAGGGCAGGTTTTGGAAATTAGGGGTAAAAAAGCAGTGGTTAAAATTGGACATCTGCCTATGCAAATAGATTTGAGCGACCTGGTAGTAATTAAGGAGAAAGAACCGGAAAATAAAAAGTGATTGTTGTTGGAGTAATAAAAATGAAAAGAATTATTGTTAAAAATGTATAAGAAAAGCAGTATAGAAAATGTTTTACTTGATAATAAGCATCGGCCGTTTGCTATGCCACAATCTCCATGGAAATATTATCAGGAATGGCATGATGTTATATTTGCTCACTGGAATGTAGCGGTACCTTCCTTGCGTGCACTTATTCCTTCTGCCTTGGAGCTGGATCTGTTTGAAGGAAATGCGTGGGTATCTCTCGTAGCTTTTACTATAAAGCATTTAAGACCCAGGTACATTCCCTCTTTAAAAGCATTATCTGATTTTTATGAGGTCAATTTGAGAACTTATGTTATAAGAAATGGCAAACCGGGGATTTATTTTTTAAGTATTGAAGCACAGAAACTGGCTTCAGCTCTAATGGCAAAATTAGTTACTGGATTGCCCTATATAAAATCGGATATAAAGCGTGAATTGAATTTCTATCAGTCAACGAACATCCGTAAAGGTTTTGAGTTCTCCATCCATTATGAGCCGCTCAAAGGAATATTAGAAAAGAATGGATTAGAGAAATGGCTGATAGAGCGTTATTGCTTATTTAATGAATTGCCTGGAAATATATATAGCCATGATATCCATCACAGGGAATGGCCTCTTCAGTCTTTAGCTGTGAATAGTTTCGATTTACACTATCAGTTCAAGGATTTAATAATAAACAATGCAGCAGATTTATATCATTATTCGAAGGGTGTTCAGGTGCCTACCTGGGGAAAGAGAAGCGCTTAGCTTTTAAATTACTTAGTCAACAGATTAAAAGTTTTCTTTTAATTAATTTAATGAATTGCTTTTACCCAATGGCTTTGACCGCAATTAACACAATTCTCTTCATTTTTGTTTTCTTTCAGTTTTCCACAATTAAAACAGACGCTCTCTTCAGCAAATTTTACTTTGTTCTTTAAATAGTTTTCATCCCATTCAGGTATCAGGCAAAGTCCAGCCAAAGGTTCTTCTTCTTTAATAACTGTAAAGCTTCCCCCGGCTTCAAGAAAAAACCTTTTTACCATTCCTAAATTCCTGATGCTTTTTGATCTTAGCTGAGAGATAACGCGTTCTCGGGATATCCTTGCCTTCTTCATGTTTTCAATTTGCATGGTTCCCTGTTTTACCAATTCACTGATATGTCCCTGAGAATATTGTTCAAACTTTTCGCTTTTTGAAGACCATTTGGCTGTCAACCGTTCAATTATTATTACAACCAGAGCAATAATGAATGCAGGAAAAATACCTCGGTCAGGCGACTGTAATGGAACACCTATGGCAGCTGCAAGTGATACAATGGCAACCATTTCATTTCTGGTTAATCCTGAGGAAATTCGTTTACCCATCAGTCGCATACTTACTATCAGAAGTAAATATAAAATAACCACCCGTATAAGGGCTTCGATAAAAAAGCTCGCCGGTACATCTCCTATTAAAATTCTGCTCCAGTCTCCGAAATGTATTTCATCTTTCTTCATCTTTTTTTCCTTTATAATATTGCATTGATCCATTCATCAGTACCGCAATTTTTACAGGGACTAGTTTCTGTTTCATTTCTGGTATAGCCACAATTGGCGCACGTCTTTTTCCCTTTTTCAGCTCGTTGCTCATTGTATAGGTCTTTATCATTGGGAGGCATAACAGATAAGCCGGCACGTGGCTTTTCTGCTTTATATATACTAAATGCTCCGCAAGCTTCTAGGTACACGCGATCTACTGCTCCAAGGTTAAATATCTCAGACTCACGTAATGTGGCAAACAATTGTTGATGAGATATCCTCACTTTCCCCATTTCGGCTAAATTAAGAACGCCATCTTCTACCAGTACAGTTACTTTTCCCTGTGTTAGATGTTCTGAATTTGGATTTTTAAAATTGATGAGTGTCACAGTTCTTTGAAGTACAGCAATGCAGCCTAGTATAAACAGGCCCATAATAATTCCTCTGTCTGGCATTTGCATAGCCGGGGCCACAATAGCTCCAAGAGTAAGCATTACTGCCATTTCTGTAATAGTCAGTTGCCCTGCCATTCTTTTTCCTAGCAGGCGGATGATGAATAACAAGCCTATATAAATAATTAGTGTCCGGATAAAAGTTTCCAGTAAAAATTCCGGAGGCGCATCACCAAAAAAAATTCGTTTTAAATCCCAAAGTTGGATCTCTTCCTTTTTCATATCAAATCATAGTTGGTAGATAAGCTGTTTCCTATATTCATTCTCATCCCTAATAAAAAATTTAAAGGCCAGAAAATTTTAAATAAGTCTGCATTGGTTTATAATAAAATTGATGAGATAATTGGCATGTCGGTCTGAAAGCAAGAAAAGTTTTGCCATCAAAATCAAAAGCGGCCATAAATGATTTTATCATACATAAGCTTTAAAATGTGTATTCAAATTTCATCAAATGTTATTTTCATTGAGAAACTTTCACCACGATATGTGTAAAACCATGTTCAAATGATTATTAATGAATTATTTTGGCAATACTATCAGCCATGCTTAAATGCATTTGTATATGTGGGAAGTAGGTATTCGCATAAGATTTTATATTGGGCTCTCTGCCATTGGCAATTTCATTTTGAAAAATAGTTTGTGTTTTCTGATGGTCCTTTACTTGCGCGTTTATATAAACAGAATCAAATGCCTTACCTGATAAAGAATTAAGCTGAACCATTAATGCACTGTCTTCCGGAGCTGTACCTGATGGAAGATTATAATGAATATTGCTCGCTACATTTTGTAGGTCTGTTTGTGCTTTCGAATGCTCCGTTACCATAAATTGGCCGAAAGATCGAACTAATGAATCATTACCCTTCGTGGATGCCAGCTGCCCGGCCATCACTTCTCCATTATTCCCTTTTGCCACATTGTTCATGAACATCGTATCTATATTATTTGTTCCATTCGTGCCTCCGGGTATTTGATCCTTAGAGCATGCACTAAAAATTAATACGGCAATAATTCCTGCCCCCAAAAAATGTTTTTTCATATTCCTCAAATTTGTTGAATTAAGTCCCTTTCAAATTGTATGCAATTTTTACTGAGCAATACAAATAATTTTATGTTATAACTTAAGTAACAATAAATTGAAAGGATGGCATTATTAATGTTTATTCTGGCATATGACTAAAGATCAAAAACACGCACCAATTCTTGAAGCAATTCAAAAATATCATGCGGATGGAATAATTCCTTTTACAACCCCGGGACATAAAAAAGGAACATCGGTTTTAGAAAATGATAAAATTGCCCTTGGACCTGACCCATATTTTAATGACATTACAATGCAGAATGGCGCGGATGACAGAAAGGAATCTAAAGGCGTTCAGGAAAGTGCTGAAAAATTAATGGCTTCAGCAGTAGGCGCTGATCAAAGTTTCTTTTCAACAAATGGAAGTTCATTAAGCGTGCACGTCGCTGTACTGTCAGTTGCGAATGTTGGAGAAAAAATCCTTGTTGTTCGTAACACCCATAAATCAATGATTGCAGCATTAATTATGGCAGATGTTACTCCGGTTTTCTTACAGCCAGTCATTGATAACGAGCAGGATATAGAACATGGAATAACTCCGCAATATCTTGAAGAAATGCTGGAAGTGCATAAAGATGCGAAAGCTGTTTTGATTGTAAGTCCCACTTACTATGGAATTGTTTCTGATGTAAGATCATTATCTAAAATTTGCCATAAGCATGATATTCCATTAATTGTAGATGAGGCATGGGGCCCGCATTTTCCGTTTCATCCGCAACTGCCACCTTCTGCGTTGTCTTGCGGGGCCGACATGAGTTTTGGAAGTATTCATAAAACAATGAATGGAATTTCTCAAACTTCAATTATTAATGTAAAAGGCGACCGTATTGACAAAGACAGATTTACACTTTGCTTTGATCTGTATGAATCTACAAGTCCTTCATCTTTAATGCTGGCAACAATAGATATTGCCCGTAGACAAATGGCACTACATGGAGAAGAACTCTGGGGAAATGCATTAATGCTTGCACGGAAAGCGAGAAAGGAATTAAAAAAATTAAAGGGCCTGACTGTAATTGATAAAGATATATTAAAAAAACCCGGAACATTCGCATTTGATGAAACAAAGCTTACTATGGATGTAAGTAAACTCGGTGTTACAGGTTACATGGCTGCCGACTGGATCCTGGAAAACTATAAAATTACATTTGAATTAATTACGAACAGACATCTAATGGCTGTAATCTCAACTGGAGATACTAAGGATACTGTCAATCTATTAATAGAATCCATAAAAAGCATGTACGAATGGACAAAAAAAACCAGGCAAAATTCATTTGTACCGTTACCGCATCATACAGAACTAGGAACACAATTGGTAATGACTCCAGCTAAAGCATTTTTTGGACCTACGGAAAACATTCCTATAGATAAAGCAGAAGGACAGATAGTTGCCGAAATGGTATCACCATATCCCCCAGGTATTCCAAGACTTTTACCAGGCGAAAGAATTACTAAATCCATTATTGAATATTTAAAGAAAGGCAGTGATGCGGGAATGTTTGCCCTGGATCCCGTTGACCAGAAATTAAAAAAATTGCGTGTGGTAAAATTGAATTAATTGAACTTTTAATTCTCATTTGCCCCATCCCATCTGGCATATTATTTATAATGGTTCATAAAATCGGATGGAACATGCAAAAATTTGCAATAGTTGTACACGGAGGCGCCGGACAGGATTCTGATTTTATACGAAAAAACATAGATGGCTATAAAAAAGGCCTTAGGGAAGCAGCTGGTGCAGGCTTTATACTATTAAAAAATGGTGGAACCGCTATTGATGCTGTGGAAGTAGCTGTAAATAAGCTGGAAGACCATCCATTATTTAATGCAGGCAAAGGCTCAGCTTTAAATGAAAAAGGAGAGGTGGAAATGGATGCTTCCATAATGGATGGCAAAAATAGGAATGCTGGCGCCGTATGCATTGTAAGAAATGTAAAACATCCTGTATCGCTTGCAAAGATCATTTTGGAAAAGTCAAAGCATACTTATGTAGGGAGCATGGGGGCTTTAAAGTTTGCAAAAGAATATGGATTGAAATTAATGCCGGATGCTTATTTTGTTACGGAGCATGCGTATCAGCAATATGCTGATGCCCGAGCGGAAGAGGGGAAAAGCCTGGAACTTAAAACTCATGGTACGGTTGGATGTGTTGCCCTGGATCAATTTGGAAATATTGCTGCTGCAACATCAACAGGAGGTACTGAAAATAAATCAGAAGGAAGAATTGGGGACACCTCTATAATTGGAACTGGTACATTTGCATATAATAAAACATGCGCAATTTCTTGTACAGGGGATGGGGAATATATAATTGAGAACGTTGTTGCTTTTCAACTTTCTGCCATTATGAAATACAAGAGGTTGGGACTAAAAGAAGCAAGTGATTTCCTTATGCAGGAAGAGCTTAAAAATACTTCCGGAGATATTGGATTTATTGCAATAGATGTAAATGGAAATTTTACGATGAAATTTAACAGTACCAGAATGCATCGGGCATGGATGAGTTCTAATGGAGAAGAAGGTGTTAGCATTTATAACGATTAATTTTATAATCCGTTATTCGAATTAAATGCTTTTACTTCCTCTGTAAGCGAATTGACAAGAGCCTGATAATTTTCTGCATCGCTTATCCAGATTTTCCCTTTTCTGCGTATTACAAGCTTCTGAGGAATACTTCCCCGGTTTTGTACAGAATCATAATTGCACATTCTGAAAATATATACTTCCTCCTGTGTACTTTCTACATCGTAAATAATATTTTCTCCTTCGTAATTTATTGAAACCTTTAATGCCATATAGTTAATTTATCCTGTTTTACATTATTGTTTTACTGCCATAAATTCGCGTTTGGCAAGATCAAACGTATCTCCCCTGCACATAACATGAACAGATATGTTAGATAATGATAAAGGCATGCCATTTTTTATATCAGCTATATTATTATATAATACTCCGCTTCCATCTACTATTACTACACTACTGGAACCGATAGCCTTTGCTTTATTCCCCTTTTCAATAATAACCCCTGTATCTTCATCGAGTCCAATCCCAATAGATCCGGGTTGAGCTGCAATAGCCTGAACGAGCCTGCCAAATCTTCCTCTTGCATCAAAATGAGTATCAACGATTACATTTTGCAAAAAGCCGAAGCCAATGCTAAACTCAACTTCACCTTTTATAAATGCCCGGTTCTCGTTGCCACCGCAAATCATTGTATAGCTCATGGCAGCGGCTCCTGCGCTGGTGCCCGCAACAACTAACGGTTCAGTTTCAAATCGTTCTTTTATAATATTAATAATATGTGTACCGCCAAGTATAGAGCATAGCTTCAATTGATCACCACCGGAAAACAGAACCGCATTGCAATTTTCAATGCGGTCAATCACTTTTTTATTATCGGCGTCTTCTCTATTTAATAATTTCAGATGACCCACATTATCACACGATAATTTTTTAAAGGCTCTTTTGTATGATTGGGCAACTATATCCGGAATTGAAGAAGCAGTTGTAATGATTTCAATCAGCGGCGTGCCTTTTTTCCCCGATAATTCCAGCACCTGTTTTAAAATACCTTCTTCAAAAAAATCCAATTGCCTGTTCCTTATTCTTTCTTCTTCTCCTTTATCCTCCGCTCCACCTACGGCTATTAAATAACCTTTTGGATTCTGCATGAAGAAAAAAAACCAAAAAACTGTGCCATTTGCACAATAACCAACTATTGTAAAGCTTCAATATTGGTACAAAATTTACATTATACCTCTGGGATTTAATAAAACTATATGCAAATAAGAGAGATCACTGTACTGCGTGGACCAAATTATTGGTCAGTTAAACATAAAAATCTAATACAGATTTTGCTTGATATTGAAGATCTTGAATATAAGCCTACAAATAAGATCCCTGGATTTTATGATCGTCTTCAACTTTTATTGCCTTCATTTTACGCACATGAATGTAGTGAAGGGCATCCGGGGGGGTTCTTTGCAAGAGTAAAAGAAGGTACCTGGATGGGTCATGTAATAGAACATATTGCACTTGAAATACAGTCACTTTCAGGTATTGAAGTGGGATTTGGAAGAACAAGGGGAACCGGTAAAGAAGGATGTTACACAGTAGTCTTTTCTTATGCTGAAGAAAGATCCGGTATCTATGCTGCAAACGCTGCAGTCAGAATTGCAGAAGCCTTAATTAAAGGGGAAAATTACGATTTACAAAAAGATATAAGAACAATTCATGATCTGTGGGTACAAGAAAAATTAGGACCAAGTACCGGATCTATAGTACATGAAGCTGGAAAAAGAAATATTCCATACATACGCCTTGATAATAATTCGCTCGTTCAATTAGGTTATGGTATAAGGCAAAAAAGAATAGATGCTACCATTACATCCCAAACAAACCAGATTGCAGTAGATATAGCGGGAAATAAGGAGGCTGCAAAAAACTTATTAACAGCAGCAATGATACCCGTTGCTGATGGGCAAACAATTTCTGATGTTAAAAACCTGGATCAGGTAATACAATTAATAAATTACCCCATTGTGATCAAGCCTTTGAATGCAAATCATGGAAAGGGTGCCACAGTTAATATTAACAATTACTTATGCGCGGTAAGAGCTTTTGAAAGAGCTCAAAAATTCAGCAGGCAGGTTATTGTAGAAAAATATATAACAGGATATGATTATAGGATTTTAGTGATCAATTATAAGTTTGTTGCCGCCTCTTTAAGGAAGCCAGCCTTTGTTATAGGCAATGGTAGGGATACCGTGAAGGAATTAATTGAAATAGTAAATAAAGATCCCAGGCGGGGAAATGATCATGAAAAACCTCTGACTAAAATCAATATCGATGAAGTGTTGTTGGAATGGATTGAAAAATTTAATTGTACGCTCGATACGATATTGCCATTCGGACAAGAATTATCCCTGAAGCCCACAGCGAATTTAAGTACAGGTGGCACCGCAACAGATGTTACAGATGAAGTATGCGAGACAAACATTGCATTGTTTGAACGCATTTCAAAGATTATTGGACTTGATATCTGCGGAATAGATGTTATGGCTCCCCAACTTAAAACTCCAATTAAAGAAAATGGCGGAGTTGTCCTGGAAATAAATGCAGCACCCGGGTTCCGTATGCATATTGAACCAAGCTATGGTAAAAAAAGAGACGTAGGAAAAGCGGTT
>JBJMLT010000408.1:0-7285 GCA_045805165.1 Flavisolibacter sp. | reverse complement strand
TTTTAGTAACATTTTTTCTTCCGATCCTTGTTTGAAGCAGCGCAAAAGGCAGAGGCTTTTGATCTACAGAAGGTATAATCTCACCATCGATTACAAGTCCATCAGGTAATACTTTTTGAAGTGAATGATATTCAGGAAACTTCTCTGTCATTAATTCTTCACCACGACTCCATACAAATAATTCATTATTTCTTTTAATTATTTCTCCTCTTATACCGTCCCATTTCCATTCTGCCTGCCATTTGGACGGATCTCCCAGATCTGCAACATTAGCTTCAATTGCGTAGGCCAGATAAAAAGGATAAGGTTTTGACAGATCGGCGTTAACTGCATGCTCACTTAAAAGCTCTTCAAAAGAAACAGTGCCTGGATCCCAATTGCCACTGATCCGATGAGCAATTACTGCGGCGTCCAACTTCACGGTTTTTGCTAATGCATTTACAATTAATTTTTGGGATACGCCAATTCTGAATCCACCGGTAATAAATTTATTGAACACAAAACGCTCAGAGAAATTCATTTCATTCCATGAGTCAATAATGAATTTTTTACGTACCTCCTCTGATTCCTTTTCTATGTCTCTGAATTTTTCAAGATAATAATGCAGAGGCCTTGATGATGATTTAGAATTTGATTCAGGTAATAATAATGCAATTGTTTCAGCAAGATCACCTACAGTATGATAGCATTCTTCAAATAACCAAAAAGGAAGATTAATAAGTTCAACACAAAAGGTTGCTAATTGTGTGGTATTTACTGCACGTTTCGGTCTTCTGCCACTAAAAACAGCAATTACCCAGGTCTTATCTTTATTGTCTGCAATTTCAAAATAATTGACAAGGGCATTCAGCTTGTCATTTGTCTTAGTACTCTTGCCAAGTTGAGACACCAATGAGGCAAACTGTTTCATTACAATTCCTGATTTATCTCGTTTTCTGCGGCATCCAGTGTTTCATCATCACCATATTCAGTTTTCACTTCTTTTGAATTTAGTCCATTTTCATTTAGAAAACGGCTGAAGGCAGATTGAAACCCGTGAGTGGGATAAATACATTCAGCTTCTGTTTCCTTACAAGTTTTTAATAGTCCATTCCAGTCTGCATGATCACTCAGTGCGAATCCTGCATCCGCATTCTTTCTCCTTACATTTCCCCTTACCTGCATCCAACCGCTGCAAATTCCAATTTCATAAGGTAAAAACCTACGAAGCCATGGAGAACCCTCCGCACTGGATGGAGCAATAACAACGGAGCTTTTAAAAGCTTCTTTGGATGTTTCCGGAAATACACGCTGAACGGAAGGAAGTTTCCAACCTGCATTAACAAGTGCCATATGCATATTATAAACAGCACCATGTACGAATATTTTGTCACTGACTTCTGAAATGGGTTGTAAAAGTCTTTGCGCTTTACCGAGACTGTAAGCAATAAGGATTGAGGTTTTGCCTTCTATTTGATTTTTTTTGATCCAGTCCTGTATCTCTTTATAAATTATATTTTGAGGTTTCCAGTTATAAATTGGAAGACCAAAAGTGGATTCGGTAATAAAATGATGACATTTTACAGGTTCAAATTGTCCGCTTAAGCCGTCATTTTCTAATTTATAATCGCCACTAATTACCCATATTTCACCATTGCTTTCTACTTTAACCTGTGAAGACCCGATGATATGTCCGGCTGGAAATAAAGTAAGTCTTACGCCACTAAAGTAAACCGGCTCATTCCATTCAATTACCTGATAATTATTAGGACCGAGACGTTGTTGTAAAATTGCTTTTGTATCTTTTTGACATAGATAATATTTATTACCCCATCGGGCATGGTCGCTATGGCCATGTGTTATTACTGCTTTATCAACAGGCTTCCAGGGATCAATATAAAAATCGCCCGCTCTGCAATAAAAACCTTTATCTGTAAAGTCAATTAAAGGCATGAGGAGGATTTACGATTTACGATTTACAATTTACAATTTCATGGAAGAAATAGTAAATTCTAATAAAGTACATTCTTTACCCCTCCCAACACTTTTATAAAATACAAATGCTTGTTCTCGAAGTAATCGAGCGTCATTGTTTTTTTATCTTTAAAAACAGGCTGGATGTCGAATTGGGTAAATATGGTATTTCCTTTTCTTACGAGGCTAGAAGCGATATCTTTTTTGGTATCAAGTAAAAGAAGTGCGAACCGTAGCATTGTTTCATATCCTCTTAAATAAATATCTGAAGGCTTGCTGTTTACTTTATTCAGGTATTCCGTCACTACCTGGTTTTCAAATGGAATGGTTCGGTTGTAGAAAAATGGAGTGGCATAGATTATATCCAGATCACTTACTTCGCCTCTAGAAAAATTAAGGTTTTCCCAGGTAGGCATGCCTATAAGGGTTACAGGATATCTTTTATTTATGGTAGAAAGTTCATTTGCCAGGTGCATTCCAAACAATTCATCCAGCGTTCCTGAAATGCAAATTGAATGCCTGGTGCTGTCAAGGTTTCGGGTGAGATCAGCTGCAGAAAAATTGCTACCTACATCAACAAACTTCAACTTTAGAGAAACAGCCGAGGTTAGTTTTGAATAATCAGTAAAATAATTCTTTATCTGGTCTTCCTGTGCACCACTTTTTCGAAATACAACAATATTTTCCAGACTGTAATATCGTTGAAGAAACCTGTAAATGCCTTCGATATGCGACTGCAATGTTGAATTTAATATTACGAAGTAAGGATTATTGATAATGCCTGCATCATTAGGCAGAGTAGCAGAAATGAATGGAATTTTTCTATGAAGAGCGATATCAGCTATAACTTTAGTTTCTGGTGCGTTCGATTGGGCAATAATCATTTCCATATCCTTTAGCTCAATCCTATTCAATTGCTGGTATAAAGGCTCTTTTGATTTTGTATCATAAACATAGATATCTAATGGAGCATTTCTTTTCTGCAGCGAATCCAAAGCCATTTGTGCTCCTAAGTAAAAATCGAGTCCTGATGTAAATAATTTTGGAAAGTTCTTATCAAGTTTATAAGCTCCTGAAGGATCAAATGCAGAATCGAGGTAAAGAGGTGTAAATAATGCTATTTTATGTCTTTGAAGCGATTGGCATGCTACATAATAGAAATTAGCAAGGATTAAAATAAACAGAGCAAAGAATCTCTTCATAAACTAATTATTTCCTATTCCCATTCAATAGTTGCCGGGGGCTTGGAACTTATATCATAGACTACCCTGTTAATACCTTTTACAGAATTAATGATATCACTTGAAACCTGGGCAAGAAAATCATAAGGCAAATGAGCCCAGTCAGCCGTCATTCCATCAACACTTGTTACAGCGCGAAGAGCAATAGTGAATTCATAGGTCCTTTCATCTCCCATTACCCCTACACTTTGCACTGGTAATAAAATGGTACCAGCCTGCCATACTGTTTCATATAGACCATGGTCCTTCAGAGCGGATATATAAATATCATCTGCTTTTTGCAGCAGCTTTACTTTTTCTTCGGTTACTTCTCCAAGTATTCGTATTGCCAAACCAGGACCGGGAAATGGATGCCTTTGAATCATTTCTGATGGTATGCCCAGTTCCAGACCAACCTTTCGTACCTCGTCCTTGAATAAATAACGCAATGGTTCTATAAGATCCATGTGCATTTTCTTAGGCAGGCCACCTACATTATGATGTGATTTAATAGTAACGGAAGGGCCATGGACAGACACGCTTTCAATTACATCTGGGTAAATGGTTCCCTGTCCTAATAAGTTTACACCCTTTATTTTTTTTGACTGCTCCTGAAATATATCAATGAAAAGTTTGCCAATAACCTTCCTTTTCTTTTCAGGATCGGATTTTCCTTTAAGCTTGCTGTAAAATTGTTTTTTTGCATCAATGCCTTTTACATTAAGATCGAGTTTATTGTAAGTCTTAAGAACATTTTCAAATTCATCCTTTCTTAAAACTCCATTATCAACAAAAATTCCATGCAGGCGATCTCCAATGGCTTTGCTTATTAATGTAGCTGCAACGGTACTATCAACTCCACCGCTTAAAGCCATTATTACTTTTCTTTCGCCTATTTGATTTTTAAGCGATTCAACTGTTTCTGATATAAAATGAGCCGGGGTCCAGTTCTGGCTGCAACCACAGATGTTAATTAAAAAATTATGGAGTATTTTTTTTCCTTCAATAGGATGATATACTTCAGGGTGAAATTGGAGTCCATAAAGTGATTTGTGGAGACCATTTTCCTGATGTTTAAATGCCGCAATTGGAATAGAATCTGTTGTAGCCAGTAGCTCAAAGTGGTCTGGAAGTTTCAAAATCGTATCTGCATGACTCATCCAGACCTGCGAAGAAGGAATAAGGTTCTTTAAAAGTTCATCCTCTTTTTCCAAGTGGAGCACAGCGCGTCCGTATTCTCTTTTATTACTTTTTTCAACTTTTCCACCATATTGCCTTGCTGTAAGCTGTGCGCCATAGCAAATGCCCAGAACAGGAGTTCTTTTTATAAGGTTTGGAATATTAACCTGGGGAGCATCTTTATCATTAACAGAGAAAGGTGAACCCGATAAAATGATACCTTTTATAGAAGGATTGTATTGAATTTTCTTTGAATACGGGAGTATTTCGCAGTAAACATTTGCTTCACGTACGGCCCTGGCAATTAATTGAGTGTATTGTGATCCAAAGTCAAGAATTATGATCTTTTCTTCCATCAGGTTGTGAAGTTAAGAAAAACCCGACCTTAAATATCAAAAGAAGGTTCGCATGCTATTTTGTAACTTTCCTTTTTCATTTGTAGTCATATACCAAAACTTAGATTATGAAACTATTTAGCAGTATTGTTATAACGGCATTATTTTCATTATCCTCATGTTACTATTTCGGAGGGGCCAGAGTTTATGGAGATGGCCATATAGTAACAAGAGACAGATCGGTTGGATCGTTTACCGGAGTTCGAGTAGGTGGAGCGATGAATATCCATCTAAAACAAGATGCCAGTCAATCAGTTAAGATAGAAGCAGACCAGAATTTAATGGAATATATAGATGTGTATATTGATGGAAGCACACTGGTTATACGAACTAAACAGGGTTATAATTTAAATCCCACAAAAGAAATAGTTGCCTATATTTCTGCTCCTTTATTTAAGGATATAGACGTTTCCGGTTCGGGAGATATTATAGGTGATAATTTAATTTCGAGCAATGAACCTTTATCCATGCATGTAAGCGGATCGGGGAATATTCAAATGGAAGTAAACGTACCCAAAGCCAGTACAGAAGTTTCTGGAAGTGGGGATGTAAAGTTGAAGGGTAAGGCTACAGAATTCAGTGTTGATATGAGTGGTTCAGGAAAAGTGATGTGCTTTGATCTGGTAACGGATAATACTACCCTTGACATGTCAGGATCTTCCGATGCAGAAGTAAATGCGAGTAAAAAGCTGGATATAGATGTTTCTGGCTCAGGCAGCATACACTATAAAGGTTCGCCCTCAATAAATCAAAGGATATCCGGTTCGGGGGAAGTGAAGAAGGTGGATTAAAGTCTGGCATATCTGACACGTATAAATATATTTCTGTTTCTTCCTTTATCATCTGTACAGGATATTTTTACAGGGCCTTCTTTAGGAATAAAGAATTGCTTTTCACCAATACCTGTGCTTTTATAAAATTCATCATTTATATACCAGTAAAGGCGGTTTACATCCTGGGCTGCGTGGGCTGTAAGTTGTAAAGGCTCCGGATCATTAGAATCTATATAGTAGTCACTTCCATTAACCGGAAAAGTAATAACAGGTCCATCCCCTTTGAATATTTTTTCACAATTGGGGTTATGAGGTGGTATTTTTTGAAAAGAAATACCTTTCTGCATATAATAATCCTGTAGTTCCGGTTCTAATATATGGTAAATCTTTTTTTTGTAACCTGTTGCTGGTGCACAATAAGAACAATAGGATATAGATTCATCTGCAGAAACTTTAATTTCCTTTAAATGCTGGCATGTAATTGTTGAACTGGACAGAGGTATAAAATAATCAGTGATCAAATTGGTGCAATCAGGCCCGGGAGGCAATCCGGTTTCAGCACAAACCTGGCGTAAAGCACAGTTTTCTGGTGGGGAGTACCAATCTCCATTATTATCATAGTCTATTGTATTAAATATTTTGAATAACAGAGGTGTTGCTACGTTGGCGCCGCTTAATTCAGGAACTCCTGTTCCGGAAAAATTTCCAACCCAAATACCTACCGTATAATTTTTGTTATAGCCTATGCTCCACGCATCTCTTCTCCCATAGGAAGTCCCGGTTTTCCAGGATATTTTCGGCATATGTTCAGTCGCTGTCCAATTCAATGGGAAATCGGGTCTGTTCACCTTAGAAAGCATTTCTGTGATCATGTAGCTGGAAGCGGGAGAAAGCAGACGAATACTTTTGAGGTTATTAGATGATTCATCATATTGAAGCGGAATATATAATCCATTATTTGCAAGAGCCGAGAATAGTCCGGTAAGTTCTTCAAGTGTAGTACCACATCCACCCAGAATAAGGGAAAGGCCCAATTTCTTTTGATCTTTTCTTATTTGTTTAAAGTCACAGGCAATAAGCTTATTGATCAATTTATCTTTTCCCAGTCCTTTTAAGCTTTTAACTGCGGGGATATTTAAGGAATGCTCAAGAGCATATTCGACTGTTACGGGACCATTGAATTTCTGGTCATAATTTTCAGGAGTATAGCCACTGTAGTTAATTGGCACATCATTTATTATAACCTTAGGTGTTAAATAACCTTCATCTATACAAAGACCATACAGCAAAGGTTTTAATGTACTTCCCGGTTGTCTTACCGCCGCAGCGCCATTTACCTGACCTCCATCTAATGTATCTTTAAAGCCTGCGGAACCTATATATGAAATAACCTTATGTGTTTTATTGTCAACGACAATTACAGCAGCATTATGAATATTTTTAAATAGCAAAGAGTGAATATAATCTTCAGTAAGCTTTTCTAATTTTAATTGGGTATTCAATACAATACTGGATCTAATAATACTTTGTTTTGATTGTGCAGCAAGCTTATAGGCTAAATGAGGTATAAAGTGAGGCAAGCTCATTCTTTTTGCTGATAAAGGCTCCGACATAGCATATTCAATTTCTTTCCTTGTAAATATGCCTTCCTTTTCAAATTTTTCCAACCACCTGTTTCTTTCTTTAATTATTATGTCATTATTTTTTCCAATGATAAGAGATGAAGGTCTGTTAGGTATAATAGATAAAGCTGTTATTTCAGCAA
>JBJMLT010000407.1:0-2804 GCA_045805165.1 Flavisolibacter sp. | reverse complement strand
CTGAATGAACAACAGGCAATCAACCTCTACCGCATTATCCAGGAGATTATCCACAACACGATAAAACATGCCAGGGCATCAGAGATCATTATTGAACTAAGAAAGGATAAAGATGCCATCGTGTTGGCCACAAAAGACAATGGAATTGGATTCAACTACGATAGTAAATCCAAGGAGACGTCAGGACAGGGACTGCGTAACCTGCTAAGCCGAACCGAAATAATTGGTGGTAAAATGTTTTTTGAATCAGGGAAAGGAAGAGGAACAACATATATTTTTGAAATACCAATGACTAACAATGAAATTAGCAACAACCCCGATACGGATCATACTGGCAGATGATCATGAGATCTTTCGTGATGGTTTTAAAGTAATGCTTAAGAAACAGCCTTCGGTACAATTAATTGCGGAGGCCTCGAATGGTGAAGAATTGATCACATTAACGAGTGAATTAAAACCGGATGTTGTTGTGACGGATATTAAAATGCCTCGTATGGATGGAATTGAAGCGACAAAGAGACTGGCACATGATTATCCGCATATTGGCATTATTGCTCTTTCTATGTTTGATGAAGAAAATCTTATAGTAGATATGCTGGAAGCCGGTGCTAAAGGTTATTTATTAAAAAATGCTCATAAGGACGAAATCATTGAAGCGATCAACACAGTCAATATGGGACATACATATTATTGCGACGATACTTCTTCCAAACTTGCGCAGATGATTGCGAGGAGCAATTTCAGGCCAAGTGTTAAAACAGTAAAGCCAGAATTTTCAGAGAGAGAATTTGCAGTCATCCGTTTTATCTGCCAGGAAATGTCAAACAAGGAGATCGCTTATAATCTTAATCTTAGCATTCGTACTATTGAGGGGTACAGGGATCGTATATTGGAAAAAATCGGTGCAAAAAATGCAGCTGGTGTTGTTGTGTATGCAATCAAAAACAATATTTACAAAGTAGAATGATCAGATGATCTGCTTTCCGTTTTTTAGAAGTTCGGAAAGTTCTTCACTTGAAGGATTCCTCACACATTTGTATGACTCCCATCTTTCGTTCCTGAACCTTACGGTGATGAGAAGCGTATTATGCCATCCAACGGATCTGAAATAATAATGTTCAAGAACATCATCGGTTTCCACTCTTACAACGAGCGCAGGTTTCTGGATCACGGTGACTGCAGAATCATACACCTCAGGATCCGGTTTATTTTCTTCATCCAAACAGATCCCCTCCAATAAAAAAATGGTATTTCCGAGAGGATCTGTAGCTGACGTCACTTCATTTGCCATAAATCGTTTGTTATCAAATGAAGCATGGATTAAACGGTACAGATTGTACACTCGTTCATACGCGGCGACAGTATCCTTTCTCAGACCAGTACTTCGATATGATCTAAGCTGACAAGCAGTTCTGTGCCTGCATAAATATTTATAGAACTGTACTGCAACAGGTTGTCAACAGGTTCGGAATACAATACTTCTTTCATTCGGCTACGGCCAACGGGCCTGTCAGGTACTTGAAGAAATAATTGTCCACCTTCGTGATCAATCTTTCTTATGAGCGATTCTCCGGATCGCGTGTCGATCATGATCTCGCCCAATACATACAAAATTCCAAAGTGAGTAGGATCAAACTGGTCAAATTCAATCCATACTTCCCACAGGTCTATGTCCTGTAATTTGTCCTGGCTAATCATGTGGCAATTTAATTTTTAACGGTTAATAAAAAATTACGGTTATTACCTGAATACATACCGTAATACTACGCATTCGGGAACCTGACGATACTCGAAAACGATATTCAGCAAAAAGTCCGGGACTTCCCGGACTTTTTACACTTGGTCAAATGAAATTAATTTACTAATGACTATGTGCCATCCTACGTCCCTGTTGTGTAGATGGCCTGGTCTTCGTCATTAACGAAGCCCCGATCTCGAGAATACCTAGTACAAGATGAGGTACATAAACTTCGTCCGCAAAACCGAATATCCACGGAGACGCAGCGAGAAGTATACCGGACAACAAATCGATTGTAAGATGCGTTTTCATTGGGATTGTTCTGCTTAGTCCCAATTCATAATCTGTCATCAGGCTGTATATAAGAGCACCTGCACCTAATATCACCGGAACCCAGGTCTGTACACTATCATTTGCAAAATCGAAAAGCCATGGTGACACAATAAGCAAGATGCCCACCAGGTAATCTAAAACGCCATGAACTTTAGTTGGAATAAATCGCATAAAAATAAAATTTGGTTCGTTGGTGAAATCCATAAAATATGCCAGACAATCTCTGCAATTCTATTGAAATATGTTTTAGTATTAACAACTCATTTCGCTCCTTTGATTTTATTAATGTTCAGTCTTAACTGTGGAAGAAATTTACACGTCGTGTATAGAAGTATCTACATGCAAGCTACACACTATATTGAGCACCGACAGACAGTTCGAATATCTCAAAAAGCTTAGCAGTAACGGGTTTCATCGTATCGAATACTTTTTCATCTATGCGGTTTACCGGTAGAATTAATTTAGTAGTGCTGCTGATAAAAGCTTCTTTCGCTTCCATGATATCTTTAGTTGTGACATCTCTTTCATGTACTTCAAAATATTCACCCGCAATTTCTATAAGTTTCATCCTGCTAATGCCTTTGAGAATATTTTTCCCTGGTGTGACTATCACATTATCCTTTGTTACAATAAAAAAATTAGATCTCGGACATTCAGATACGATGTCATTGTTTTGATATAGCACATCGTCGGCATTATTTTTTTTAATTAATGGTTGCAGCCAGATCGCCAT
>JBJMLT010000406.1:0-2190 GCA_045805165.1 Flavisolibacter sp. | reverse complement strand
GAAGGGTAAGATCATTATAATCATTGCGGTTATCAGCATAATAGCGAAAGCTTTCACTAATAGTAACCGGTACCGCTACATTGGTGATATCCACAATAGAGATCTCCCAATAGTAAAGAGTTTTTACAGCATCGATCAAACCCCATTGCGTAGCACCTGCAGGGATGTAATAACAAACATTATTATCTGCAGAAGGAAAATCCTTTTCCACGCTAAGATTGGATCCATCCGTATAAGTTGCTTTAGCCACTGCTTTAATGCCGGAAGCTGCAGTAATGTTGAAATACAGCAAGTACATTCTCTCAGTAAGCGCAGCCAGGCGGGATCTCTTTTGCCAGGTAAGGAATGGATGTAGAGCCGTTGTATTAAAATAATTTACCCAAAAATTATTGCCCTGGTATTTAAATCTACTTAATCCTGCCTTCACCACAATTCGCTCATAATCTAGCTCAGAATCATCCCAGGAAGGATCCGGATTTGCAGTGGTGATCTCCCGGTACTGGAGATAAAATTGCCCGCTATGGCCAGCAGCTGGCCAGATAGTTTTTTCATCCACATCAAATTGGGGCAGTTCGTACTCGAGCAGGCCATCCAGGATATCCTGGGCGTCTATTGTGGCAATGCCTTCTACAGGATCATAGGGAAGAGCTGGAGTAACCGCATAAACTCCTCCAATATTTTTAAACATCAGCCTTATTTCAAAGCTGACTGTAGGGTCACCGGCAGCTAGGTCGCTATACAGCTCATAATGAACCGGATTACCGGAGAAACAGTATTGATAGGGACGTTTTTGTATAATGATGGCCACAGATATATTGGATATAGGTTAAACAAATAATTAAGGGACATTGGTCCATTTTGCTGCATCATAAGCAGGCATATAGGATTTAAAAGGCACTTCCAGATCAAAGCCATAGAAACTAGCCAACCAATCGCCTTCAAAGGCATCCCAACTCATTTTTTCAAAATCTACAAAACGAAGCAGGCCGCAATCATCCTCCTCAAAATCATTCTGCAGCTTGGTCATAAAGTCAAACATGATTGATTCTGCTTTCTTTACTGCATTATTGATGGCAGTAGTACGATCATTAGCGCCGGTTGCTGTAGAGGCAAACCTTATTTTGATCACTTGCCTTATTTTCTTTTCATCGATCTCTCCTATTCGTTGACCATAATAATTAGCAATGACCACAATATTTAATCCTCCACTTTGCTCTATCTCTTCAATATGTTCTTCACTTTGAAATCGGGCAAAGCAACGCTTACCATCTGTGTTATGCTGAATATCTATATGCTTAGTACATAGATCTTCCAGGTAATCTTGCATTTCGTCTAAGAAAATGTTCATACGGTCGGACTGTTTTGTTTTATTTTATCGGCTTCTGCCACCACTTCATTCAACTCCATTAAAATTTGATTGACATAAGTTTTCCCCACCTTTTCAATATCTCCATACACACCATCTTTGGCCACATTGCGCATGACACTGATCATTCCGTATTGCGCCGGATCTCCGTCTCCTTTAAATACATTGGGATTATCATTCATCCATTTTTGCCAGCACCCCCGAAACCAATAGGCGATTCCTAGCTTTATTGGAAGTGGCCACATTTGGATATACCTTTTTGCATGAAAGGAACAGTTGTACTGGTTAAAAGGTTCACGAACATCCCCTTCCGGATTTCTTTTTAGATTGTATTTTCTTTTTGCTGGCCTATATAAAACTGCGACTAATTCATTAAGCAAATGCAGATCTTCTTTATTATCAAACCAGCTCATAAAATAGCTCTCCGAAAAAACCAATTCATCCATAATCAGGTTCATGCATTCATCCTCCGGACCATAAAATATTTTTCCTATGCCCCAAGATCCCTTGTACTGATATTTCGGAATTATGTTTTTTGTCAAATTGAGAGGACCCTGCAATAAGAAAACAACTAGATCTAAATATTCTTCTATATCCTCCGGAGCCAGCTTTTTAAATTCATTTATATCCATTCCAAAAAGCAATCGCATTAAATGAACCACCATTAGCTCAGGTGAATATTTTTGAATGAATAAAATATTCATCACTGCCTGCAGTTGCTTTGCAGTGAGCTCGTTCCAGTTTTCCGGAACATGGATAGTTTTATTATTTATGGTTATTAGCTTCATTAACTTCTACAGCTTTAATGTCTGCCTTTAATTTTT
>JBJMLT010000405.1:0-4254 GCA_045805165.1 Flavisolibacter sp. | reverse complement strand
TATATGGAAGCTATATAGCTGGTGCAGTTAATTTATATACACCCAGGTCAATGCCTAACCAATCCGGAATCAATGAAGAAGTCATAGGAGGCAGCTATGGATTGTTCAGAAACAATACAAGTATTTCAACATCTAATGGGAACTCTGATCTTAGGTTAAACTATGGGCATCAGACCTATACAGGTTTCCGGCCACATAATAATTCGAAAAAGGACTATTTTAATTTTGCTACCAATTTTAATCTGAACGAAAAAAACACCATCTCTACTTATTTCTCATATAATAATTCTATTGAAGAACTGGCAGGTGAAATAGACAGTGCTGATTTTTATTCAAGAAAAGTTGTAAGTAATAATTTCTATGTTCTGAATAATTCCCACGCAGCTATTGAAAGCTTCAGGGCTGGCATAACAGATAAATATCAATTTACAGATGTTCTAAGCAATCAAACAACCATGTATACAACAGGTTCTACTTTAAATCAGGCTTTTGCTCATGGCTTCACAAAAAACCAAAATATGAATTTTGGTGGAAGAACATCATTTATGTTTGAAAAGAACTATGGACATACTTCCATCGAAGGGGTTATTGGCGGTTCATTTGAAAGGACAAACCAGGATACTCATGGTAATTTCATTCCGCCATTTATAATGCCGCCGTTCACCCCATCCACATCTCCAAATATACCTTCAGCCTCACGCAACTATGCTTTGAATTATTCTTTATATAGTCAGTGGAAGATTTCATTACCTTCCCAAATTTCAATAACAGCAGGAGCAAGTGTTGATTTTATTGAGTTTGGAACTCAGAATCTATTGCATAATGGATCTATTTATCTAGATAATCCCATTAATATAAAAGTATTTAAGCCTGTTTTAAATCCTTCTGTTTCTTTAATTAAAGTATTCAATTCATTTGTCTCCATGTATGCCAACGTAAGCTCTGGATATACACCTGCTACTTTTAGTCAAATGACGAATACGAATGGACAAATAAATACAGACTTGAAGCCGGAAAAAGGAATCCAATATGAAATAGGCACAAAGGGCAGCATTGGAAAAGATAAAAAGCTGTTTTACCAAGTTTCGTTATTTGACCTGGATATAACTAACAGGCTTACCCAACAATCTGCGAATGGCATTTCTTTTTACACAAATGCAGGCGAACAACAGAACAAAGGAGCTGAAGTTTATATAGGCTATTCAGCAATAAGCAATAATAATTCATTGTTTAGAACTGTACGTCCGTGGATATCTTATACATATTCTCATTTTACCTATTCTGACTTTAAAAGTCATGGTAAATCCAGTGCCGGTGAGGATAGCATAATTGCCGATTACTCAGGTAATAAAGTAGCGGGCATACCTGAGAATATATTTAATGCAGGACTTGATCTAATGACTAAAACCGGTATTTATTTTAATACCACCTTCAGATTTAATGATAAAATTCCGGTAACGTTTACCAATACTCATTTTATGAAACCTTATAGCCTATTGAGCGCAAAGATTGGATACCGACATCAGTTCGGCTATCATTTTAGCGTGGATATTTATGGTGGTGCCGATAATATTACTAATACCACCTACTATTCCATGATTTTTGTTGGTCAAAATATTCAAGAGCTGGCACAAGCCGGGGATCCAAATATACCTGGCGGCAGCGGAGACGGCTATATTCTACCAGCTCCATATAAGGCAAGTTTTTATGGAGGAGCATCTTTAAAATTTAATTTTTAATACGAGATGAATAAAACAATCCTATATATAAGTCTGCTTTTTTTGATATCCTGCAATTCTAATGGAATCGGATCAAATAAGTTGAACAAGGACCGTATAGTATGTGTTTCCAAACAATTAACTGAAATATTATTTGCATTACACCAGGGTAATAAAATAGTGGGTGTAGATCTTAGCAGTAATTATCCCCCTGAAGCTAAAAAGCTTACATCTGTTGGTTATCACAGGCATTTGAGCGCTGAGGGAATTATTTCCCTTGATCCGACTTTGGTTATTCATCAGGGTGATATTGCTCCGAACGATGTAATACCTAAAATCGTTGGTGTTGGAATTCCTGTTAAAGTTTATCCACCAGCAAATACAATTGACAGTACAGAACAATTAATCAGGCTATTAGGAAAGGAATTTGGTGAAGATACCGCCGCTACCCGTATCGTTAATAAAATGAATACGGATCTATTACGTGCTGATTCTTTTTCCAAAACATTTAAAACAAAGCCAAGGGTATTAATCATTCATTTTGGTCAGCAGATGAACCAATATTTTGTAATGGGTACAAGAGGCACTGCCGATGAAATGATCAAACTTGCTGGTGGAATAAATGCCGCAGATACATCTTCCTTCAGAACATTAAGTCCTGAAGCCATTCTCAGATCTCAACCAGATATAATACTGGCAACAGATTTTGGCTATGACAGAATGGGAGGTAAAGAAAAATTCATTGAATTACCAGGATTGGCATTTACACCCGCAGCTAAAAATGGAAAAATTTTCAGGATAGAAGAACATGACCTTGTTTATTTTGGACCAAGATCGGGAGAAAACATTATGAAAATAGCTATCCTCATTCACCAATAATATGGTATCATTATCAAAATTAAGATACAGCACTATCTATGTGATACTATTGATCGTGCTTTTCTTTTTGATATTGTTATCTGCAAAAGTGGGGGCAGTACATTTATCAACAAAAGAGATTACTGATATAATTCTGCATAAAGCGGGAACGAATAAGATTACAGTAAATCCAATTCACGAGGGTCTGTTTTTTCAAATTCGTTTACCACGCACATTTTTGTGCTTGTTTACCGGTGCAGCCCTTTCTGTTTCAGGAGCCCTGATGCAATCACTTTTCCGAAATCCTATTGTTGAACCAGGATTAATTGGCACATCTGCAGGATCTGCTTTGGGAGCTGCATTCCTTCTTGTAATGGGGAATGCTTCTTTTTTTAGTAACGTTTCTTTTTTAGGAGACCTATTAATGCCTTTATGTGCTTTTGTTGGAGGATTAATAGCTACTTTACTCGTTTACTATTTTTCAGCATCCTTAAGCAGAGTAAATATCTCTGTAATGATCCTTGCCGGAATTGCGATCAATGCCATTGCAAATGGATCTACAGGATTCCTGGCTTATATGGCAAGAGATCCACAGGCGCGTTCTATAACATTCTGGAGCCTTGGAACATTATCAGGAGCCACCTGGAAGTCAGTTATCATTGCGAGTGTATCTACAATTTCAGGCTTGCTTCTGGCCTTGAAATTCGCTAAACCTTTAAATGCTTTACAATTAGGAGAAACAGAAGCGGGATACCTTGGCATACACACGAGCAGACTAAAGATCACCATTATACTTATTAATACCCTGCTAGTATCAGTAATTACTTCTCTGGTAGGGGTTATTGCTTTTGTTGGTTTGATAGTTCCGCATTTGTTGCGATTAATAAAGGGATCGGATAGTAAATATCTGATAATCGGATCAGCTTTATCAGGATCAATTCTATTGACAGGAGCTGATATCATTTGCCGAATCATAATTGCACCTGCAGAAATGCCAATAGGAATCATTACCGCCTTTGTAGGTGCTCCTGTTTTTTTATGGCTCCTGTCCAGGATCAAGAACAACCATCAGAAAGGAGGTTTTTATGCTTAGGGCTGAAAATATTTCCTATGCTATTGGAAATAAAACGTTGCTGGAACCAACTACTCTTTCTTTTGATGAAGGGTCATTTCATGTAATTATGGGTTCCAATGGAGCCGGAAAGTCTACACTAGTCAAATTATTTGCAGGAGACATAAAGCCAAAAGCAGGAATCATTTATCTAAATGATATTGATTTGCAACAAATACCGAAAGTGGAACTTGCCAGAAGAAGAGCTGTATTATCCCAGCATTATGCAATTAATTTTCCAATTAATGTGAATGATATTGTATTGATGGGAAGATATCCTTACTATTCAAACAACCCCACTTCAAATGATATAGGTATATGTGAAATGTCAAAACAATTGATGGAAGTAAGTGAATTCGGCGATCGTGATTACAATACGTTATCGGGCGGAGAAGCACAGAAAGTGCAAATGAGTCGTGTTCTTGCTCAGATATGGGAGGCAGGGAAAGATAGTAAGATACTTTTCCTTGATGAACCAACTTCAGGACTCGATCCGTTAAGCCGCAATAATCTCTGGGAATATATTCAGCAAGTCCGTAAAGACAATAAAACAACCATTTTTCTGAC
>JBJMLT010000404.1:0-2882 GCA_045805165.1 Flavisolibacter sp. | reverse complement strand
CTTTTGCCCAGGCTTTACTAGCTGCTGATAATATCCTGGAAAGATCAGAATATAAAAAGTTCAGGAAAGAACGTTACGCTTCTTTTGATTCTGGAAAAGGAAAAGAATTTGAACAGGGAAAGCTCTCACTTGAAGATTTAAGAAATTATGCAATTGAAAATGGAGAGCCAAAAACAATAAGCGGTAAGCAGGAATGGCTTGAGGTCTTAGTCGGCCGTTACGTCTGATAGATAGCCAAAACTTAAAACTTAAAACCAAAAACTTTAATCTTAAATCTATAATATGCACTTCCTTGGCCCCTCCGATTGGATCTTCATATTGCTCTACTTAGCAGTGATTGCTGCAGTATCTGTTTGGTCCATTCGTAGAAGTAAAGATTCTCCAAGTGATTATTTTCTTGCTAATAGAAATCTGGGATGGTGGGTAATTGGTGCTTCCATCCTTGCTTCAAACGTTGGATCTGAACATATTGTTGGATTGGCAGGTACCGCTGCAGATTCAGGAGTAGTGATGGGCCATTATGAATTGCACTCATGGATCATCTTAACATTGGGATGGGTATTTGTTCCTTTTTATATGAGAAGTATGGTGTATACTATGCCTGAATTCTTGGAACGAAGATTTAATGCGAAAGCTAGATGGTTATTGTCTATCATTCAATTACTCAGCTATGTGATAGCTAAAGCTGCAGTTACCATTTTCGCTGGAGCACTTGTTTTTAATTCTTTATTGGGTATGGATTTCTGGACCGGAGCTATTATTCTGGTAGTTATAACCGGTATTTATACTGTTCTCGGTGGATTGCATGCTGTAATGTACACAGAAGCCATTCAGGCAATTGTATTATTGGTTGGATCTGCAATATTATTATTTATTGGTTTGGGAAAAGTAGGTGGATGGCATAATCTAGTTGCAGCACTGCCAAAAGGGAAGTTGAATATGTTTCCGCCTCTTAGTGATCCGCATCCGTGGGCGGGAATATTATTTGCTTCGCCAATTGTTGGTTTATGGTATTGGTGTACCGATCAGCACATTGTTCAAAGATGTCTTGCCGGAAAAAATGAACGGGAAGCCAGAAGAGGTACCATTTTCGCAGCCTTCCTGAAGCTGATGCCTTTTTTCATTTTCATGATCCCTGGCCTTATAGCTTTTGTTTTAAAGCAACAGGGTAAATTGAATATGACAGATTCCGATACTGCATTTCCAACCCTGGTAAAGGAGATCATGCCCTTCGGATTAAGAGGAATATTAGCTGGTGGTTTATTGGCTGCATTAATGAGCTCTTTAGCTTCAGTCTATAATGCCTGTTCTACTTTGTTTACAATGGATATTTATAAAAAGTTAAAACCGGAGGCAGGTAATAAAGAGTTGGTAAGAGTAGGTAGAATTGCTACTGGTGTTGTTGTAATCCTTGGAATGATGTGGATACCTCTTATGAAAAATATTACAGCCAGTCTTTATGGATATTTACAAAGTGTTCAATCTTATTTAGCTCCTCCAATTGCTGCTGCTTTCTTGTTAGGAGTCTTCTTCAAACGTATAAATGCAGCTGGTGCTTATTCTTCAATGGTAATTGGATTTATAATCGGGGTACTAAAGCTGGTTCTGGAATTATCTCAAAAGCATTTGGATCCGGGCGGATTATGGTATGCATTTGCAACACTTAACTTTCTTTACTTCTGTATTTATCTTTTCCTTTTCTCAATTTTAGTGATGGTTGTTGTAAGTTTATTCACTCCGGCACCAAGTCTGGAAAAGATTAAAGGATTAACTTTTTCAACAACTGTTGCAGAAGATAAAGCTGCCAGCCGTGCAAGCTGGAACGCTACAGATGTAATTCTTTCAGTCATCATAATTCTTATAGTGATTTCTGTATTTATGTATTTCTCTCCTTTGGGTGTAGGTAAATAAATCATATATAATGAAAACATTTTTCTTACTGTTAATTTCTTTCTCATTATTTATAAATGCTATAGCTCAAAAGGAAGCTTATCTGAATCCTGCATTAACCTTAGATGTAAGAGTGAAGGATTTAATAAGCAGGTTAACACTGGAAGAGAAGGTTTACCAGATGATGAACCATACACCTGCTATTCCTCGTCTTCATATTCCCGAATACAACTGGTGGAATGAAGCATTGCACGGAGTCGCTAGGTCTGGGGTCGCAACGATATTTCCACAGGCAATAGGAATGAGCGCTACTTTCGATGATAGCCTTATTCAAAAAGTAGCCTCAGTTATTTCAGATGAAGCCAGGGCTATGTATACTGCTTCAATTAAAAATCAGAATCGTAATCAATATGCTGGCTTAAGTTTTTGGACACCCAACATAAATATTTTCCGTGATCCGAGATGGGGCAGGGGACAGGAAACTTATGGAGAGGATCCTTGGTTGACAGCGCACATGGGTGTCGGTTTTGTAAAAGGGCTCCAGGGTAATGATCCTAAATATTTAAAAGTGGCCGCTTGTGCCAAGCATTTTGCTGTTCATAGCGGTCCGGAAAAATTACGTCACGAATTTGATGTGCATGTTTCTCCGAAAGATCTTTGGGAAACTTATCTTCCTTCTTTCCATGCATTGGTTAATGCTAAAGTGGAAGCCGTAATGTGCGCCTATAATAGTGTTAATGGTGAACCTTGTTGTGCCAATACATTTCTATTGGACGATGTGTTAAGAGATCAGTGGAAATTCCATGGACATATTGTTTCCGATTGCGGTGCTCTAGATGATATTTATGAAGGTCATAAAATGGTTAAATCCAATGTGGAAGCTGCAGCAATTGCATTAAAAAGGGGAGTGAACTTAAATTGCGGAGGTACTTATTATGCTTTGATAGATGCAGTAAAAAAAGGGCTTGTTACTGAAAAAGAAATAGATAATT
>JBJMLT010000403.1:0-9624 GCA_045805165.1 Flavisolibacter sp. | reverse complement strand
TGCAGAAGAAAAGAAGAATCATCTGGAACTTAGATTTTGCACCATTGGAAATATATATTGCAGCAAAAACACAAATGAATGCAATCAGTGCAAAATTCACAATTCTTCCAACTGTAATGAAAAGGTCGAATGCGTTGATTTTTTAAGCTTTAATTTTTCATCATCACTGCTGGAACAATTTGTTAGATCCAGGGTGGTTAGTAATACGTTAAGTGAAAATATTCTTTCATTCACACACACGTCTTCCTTTTCCAGGACATTTTCTTTATGTGGCAGAACCCGAATGGTTCTTGAGTCTTTATTAAATCATACATATGACGGGGCTCTGGAAAATATTTATATGAATGCCCAGACCCAGATGCTTTTATTATACAGCCTTGACTGTATGGACGAAAAGGAAATAGATGTTATAAATTGTAAATTCCTGGCCAACGAAGCAGATAAGGAAAAGATCATTCGTGCAAGGGAAATTATAGTTCAGAATTTAGGCGAGCCTATTACCATAAAAGCATTAAGTCGCAAAGTGGCAATGAATGAATGTTATTTGAAAAAAGGATTTAAGGAAATGTTTGGTACTACCATTTTTGACTTTTATCAAACCCAGCGCATGGAGCATGCAAAATACCTTTTATACGAAAAAGGCTTATCCGTAACAGAAGTATCTGTTATGCTGGGGTATTCTTCTATATCGCATTTCTCTACTGCATTTAAAAAACATACAGGACTTAAACCCTGCGAATTATTATTACGCTAAACAGTTTTTTTACCCATTTAAGTTTAAAGTTTCTAACTTTTAACTTCTAAACTTTCGCATTTTTCATGTTTACAGTTATTGGCGGCACTATTTTACTGGCGTTCGTCCATTCATTGATCCCTAATCACTGGTTGCCCCTCGTGGCTGTTGCAAAGGGTGAAAAATGGGACCGGAAAGAATTAATGTCTGTTACACTATTTGCAGCAATTGCACATGTTCTTGGTACCGTAGCCCTTGGATTGATCCTGGGCTTCATGGGTAACCGGTTACAGGAAAAATATGGAAGTATAATAAATGTTGTGGCACCAATATTATTGATAGTATTTGGATTGGTATATTATACCGTAAACCTTCCTCACCATCATCATAGCGAACAGAAAGATGTTGCGGAATTCAAAAGAAGCAAGGCAAAATGGGTATTGATATTTGTACTTATGATGTTTCTTTCTCCCTGCCTTGAAGTAGAAAGCCTGTTCCTTTCAGGCGGGGCTTATGGTATGGGTTTAGTAACCATTCTTTCCATAATTTATGCGATAGTTAGTATTTCGGGTATACTGCTTTTAGTAAATCTTGGTTATAGAGGCATTACAATTCTGAATGCGGATTTCATTGAGCATAATGAAAAAAGAATAACCGGTATTGTATTAATTGTTGTTGGAATTTCAACCTTCTTTTTGCATTGACCGAAATAACCTATCTGTTAAATAGATCCAAAGGATTCATTGAAAGAAAATCTTTATAGGTCAGCCCTGAATTGTCTATTAATAGAACTTTATCCGGTTTGAATTGTTTTTGAAATGCCGCCATTCCGGAAACTATCTCAGCTTTCACACTTTTTACTTCCAATCCTATGATCTTACCTTTATATTCAAGTATAAAGTCCACTTCTTCATTCCTTTCTCTCCAATAATAAATTTGAAATCCCTGTGTTAAAGAATGATTTAATAAATGAGCGCCTATTGCCGATTCAACCAGTCTTCCCCATTCCATTTGATTTAAAATAATTTCTTCGAATAAATCTGGCCGTTGGGCACTTATTAAAGCAGAATTGTGAACCTGGAACTTAGGACTGGATGAACGTTTTCTTATAATGTCTTTTGCAAACTTTTCTATTCCTGCTAAAAGACCCGCCGTATCAAGCAATTCAAGATAATGTGATAATGTAGTGGTGTTACCTGCATCTTGTAACTGACCAATAATTTTAGTATAGGAAAGGATTTGCCCTGAGTATACGCAACCTAATTCAAATAATCGTCTCATTAGCGATGGCTTGTCCACCCTTGAAAGCATTAATATATCTTTTGAAATACTCGTTTCAATCAAAGATTGTTGAACATATGCTTTCCATCTTGGTTCATCATTAATTAAAGGTGCTGAGCCAGGATATCCTCCAAACCAAACATATTGTTCTATGGTCCATCCAAATGCATCATGCATTTCTTTGAAGGACCAATGGCCCATATAAATTCTTTCAAATCGTCCCGCTAAGGATTCTTTAAGCCCCTCTTGCAATAACAATCGGGAGGATCCAAGAAGAATAACTTTTAATTCTTTTTTTTCTCTTGTATCTGTATCCCATAGTGACTTTACTATTTCACTCCAGTTTTCAATTTTTTGTATTTCATCTATTACTAATAAAAACTCATTGGCATTTTCTGTTTGCATTTTTATTCGTGCGCTTTCCCACTGTTGCCTTACCCAAATAGTATTAGAAATCGGCACCGCATCTGCAGATATAAATAAATGAGGGATTTTTATTTGGTTAATCAATTGACCTACAACTGTCGTTTTACCTACTTGCCTGGGACCTAAAACAACAGTTATAAACCTTCTTGGTTCTTCAATTCTTTTTATAAGTAGCTGTAAATGAGATCGTTCGTACATGTTTTACAAATTACTCAATGTATTGAGTAAAATTACTCAATATTCTGAGTAAAATGTAATGCGCTTTTAATTGTTTTCTCTAGATCATCAAAAGATAGTGCATTGCTTAAAAACCAGCTTTCATAAGCAGATGGAGGTAAGTAAACTCCCTGATCTAGCATGCAGTGAAAGAATTTATTAAATAAAGGAATATCTGCGGAAGAAGCAGAAGCAAAATTGGTTACTGGTTTTTCACTAAAATGAAGACTGATCATTGAACCCAAATGATTAATTACAAATGGAATGGATGTTTGTTGAAATACCTTTTTTAATCCATCTGCCAGATAATTTCCTTTTTCCTCCAGCTCAGAATATATTTTGGGATTTTTCTTTAACTCAGATAATAAAGTATAACCCGCGATCATGGCTATCGGATTACCACTAAGCGTCCCTGCCTGGTAAACATTGCCAATAGGAGCAATGTGCTGCATAATTTCCATTTTACCCCCAAATGCTCCAACCGGCATTCCTGCTCCAATAACTTTACCATAAGTAACAAGATCCGCATCAATATGTAATCGCTCTTGTGCTCCTCCTTGTGCCAGCCGGAAACCTGTCATCACTTCATCGAAAATAAAAATAATTCCTTCTTCAGAACATAGCTTACGGAGACCTTCCAGGTACCCTTTTTCAGGAAGTATGCATCCCATATTTCCTGCAACTGGTTCAATAATAATTGCAGCAATTTCACCTTTATTGGAACTTACCAGCTTCTTTACTGCTTCCAGATCATTGTAAGGAGCTGTCAATGTATCTGCAGAAACTCCGGACGTTACCCCAGGTACAGTTTGAATATTAAAAGTTGCCACACCGCTTCCTGCTTTTACCAAAAATGAATCGGCATGACCATGGTAACATCCTTCAAACTTAATGATCTTATTTTTTCCCGTATAACCTCTCGCAAGTCTTATAGCGCTCATACAAGCTTCTGTACCGCTGCTGACCATTCGTATCAGATCTACATTAGGCGCCATGCTAATGATCAATTCTGCCATTTGTACTTCTAATTCGGTCGGCGCACCAAATGAGGTGGAATCTTCTGCTTTTTCCTTTATTGCTTTAACTACAGGACCATATGCATGACCCAGTATCATCGGCCCCCATGAATTTATGAAATCAATATATTCATTCCCATCTTCGTCATATATATAAGCACCTTTCGCCTTCTTTATAAATAATGGGGTGCCTCCCACGCTTTTAAACGCCCTGACCGGAGAATTAACTCCCCCCGGAATACTTTTCTGCGCTCGCTCGAAAAGGTTTTTACTTTTTCTTATATCCATATCTTAATTGTCAATAATTAGCTAATCAGCTAATTAGCTAATTAGCTAATTATTCTCGCTCCTTCTTTCGCAAAATACGTCGCTATTAAATCTGCTCCTGCGCGCTTCATTGATGTTAATGTTTCCAGGATGGCTTTTTCTTCATCGACCCATCCCATCTTGGCGGCAGCTTTGATCATAGCATATTCTCCGCTGATATTATAACAACTAACTGGTACCTGAACAGCATTCTTTACATCACGAATAATATCAAGGTAAGAAAGTGCAGGTTTTACCATTACTATATCAGCTCCTTCTTCAACATCCATCAATGCTTCCTTTATTGCTTCAATTCTATTACAATAATTCATCTGATATGTTTTCTTATCGCCAAATCCGGGAGCTGAATCCAATGCATCCCTGAACGGACCATAAAAGCAGGAAGCATATTTTGCACTATACGCCATAATTCCTGTTTTAGTATATCCATTATGTTCAAAGGCTTCTCTGATGGCGCCAATCCTCCCATCCATCATATCGCTCGGCGCTACAAAATCGGCACCTGCTTTGGCGTGACTAAGGCTCATTTGGACCAGTGCTTCTACTGTCGGATCATTAACTATCTCTCCATTCTCCACGATGCCATCGTGACCATAAGAGGAATATGGATCAAGTGCTACATCTGTCATTACGATCATTTCAGGTATTGCTTCTTTAATAGCCTTTATACTTCGTTGCATTAATCCATCCGGATTCCATGCCTCCTTCCCTGTATTGTCTTTCAATTCGTCCTTACACTTAATAAATAAAAGAACAGATTTAATTCCCAGGCTCCATAATTCTTTGGCTTCTTTTATTGTAAGGTCTATGGATCGTCTGAAATAATTTGGCATTGAGGCGATCTCTATATGTACATTTTTACCTTCATCAATAAATAAAGGAGCAATAAAATCATTCGGAGTTAAATGAGTTTCAGCCACCAAATTCCTTATCGACTCTTTCCCTCTCAATATTCTGTTTCTTCTTTGTAAATACATATTAATCTCTGATTTAATAATCTCTGATCTCTGATTCTCTACTATAATTCAGTTTTGCCATTTTATCTGCCGAAGCAAAAATCGCAGTCAATTCATTTGCTTCCTTCATCAATCTTTCTATTTCTTCACCTGTTATTAATCCGGATTCTTTAATAACTGTTAACCAATAATGAGTTTCGCGATCAAACCCATTCCTTTGGATGTAAGCAAACTTGAACCAATTTTTCTTCCTCACTACCAAGTTGAGGTTGATAATTATATTCAAACCTGACTGTCGGAGGAAGACTCATTAAAATACTTTCAGTACGCCCGTTTGTTTTTAATCCAAATAAAGTTCCCCTGTCATGTACAAGGTTAAATTCAACATATCTGCCTCTTCTTATTTCCTGCCAAAATTTATTTGCAGGATTATAAGCTTCACCTTTTCTTCTATTCACTATGGGTATATAGGCAGTGATAAATGCATCTCCGCAAAATTTGGCAAAGTTCATCCAAAAATCTGTATCATGATTTTCATCGGCTCGCTGGTAATCATAGAAAATGCCCCCAATGCCTCTTCGCTCTTTATTCCTGTGCCAATTGACAAAATAATTATCGCATTCTTTCTTAAACTTTGGATAAAGGCTTGTATCAAATCCGTCACACGTCTTTTTATAGGTACTATGAAAATGAATGGCATCTTCTTCAAAAAGATAATAAGGAGTAAGATCAGTTCCTCCGCCAAACCACCGGTCAATCACTTCATCGTGTTTATTGTATAATTCAAACATTCTGTAATTACAATGTACGGTAGGTACAAATGGATTTACAGGATGAATAACAAGTGAAATTCCGCAGGCAAACCATTTGTCGCCATTAATTTTCAACTGTGTTCTCATAGCTTCAGTTACATCACCAAAAACTACGGAAGTATTCACACCTCCTTTCTCAAATACATGGCCTTCAGAAATTAGTCTTGTTTTGCCTCCGCCGCCTTCAGGCCGCTCCCATTTCTCCTCGAAAAACTTTGCCTTACCATCACATTCTTCAATTGACACACAAATCCTGTCCTGCAACCCATGTATATATTCTATCCAATTTTCTTTAATACCCATATTGTTTCAAATCATTAGCTAATCTGCTAATTAGCTAATTAGCTAATTATTCTATATTCTTTAACAGCATCCACAAACGCTCTCGCATTATCTACCGGCACATTAGGCATAATGCCATGTCCCAGGTTAACGATGTAATTCTGCATTCCAAAATCGTCTATCATTGTTTTCACAGATCTTTTAATTTCAGGAATAGGCGCTAATAATTTAGCGGGATCAAAATTACCCTGTAAGGTTATTGAGTTGGAAGTTAATTCCCTTGCCATTTTTGGCTCTATGCACCAATCTATTCCAATGCCTGCGGCACTACTCTTACTCAAATCCTTTAGCGCATACCAGCTTCCTTTTGGAAATAAGATAACTGGTGCCAGGTCTTTTAATTCTTCTGCTATTTTAATAAGGTAAGGTTCAGCGAAGGTTTTGAAATCTGCTGGACTTAAAGATCCTGCCCAGCTATCAAATACCTGTACTGTATCGGCTCCTGCCTTTACCTGTTCTTTAAGATAGCAGATGGTTATTTCTGTGATCTTCTTCAATAATTTATGTGCAAGGAGGGGAGAAGCATACGCAAATTGTTTGGCTTTATCCCACGTTTTACTTCCTTTGCCCTCTATCATATAACACAAAATTGTCCAGGGGGCACCTGCAAATCCAATCAAAGGAACTTTTCCATCCAACTCTTTTTTAGTTAGTGCAATAGCTTTTGATACATAGTTTAAGCTTTCTTCAACTCCATCAATTTGCAATTCATTAATATCTTTTTCGGTTCTGATCACTTTAGGAAGTGATGGTCCTTTACCTTCCTCCATTAAAACTTCAAGGCCCATTGCCTGTGGAATAACCAATATGTCTGAAAATATAATAGCAGCGTCCACGCCAATTTGTTCAATGGGTTGTAATGTTATTTCACAGGCTAATTCAGGGGTCTGCACCCTGGTAAAAAAATCATATTTATTTCTTAGCCTTATATAATCCGGTAAGTATCTGCCGGCTTGCCTCATCATCCATACAGGAGGTCTGTCAACTTTTTCCTTTCTTAAAGCTCTTATAAGCAGATCATTCTTTAATTCACTCATTAGTTTTATTCAATTGTTGAAAATATAAATTCAGCTTTTCGATCAATTTTTCTGCCGAAGGTTCTGGGCTTTGAATTATAATATTTGTAACATGCTCTCTGATTGCATTAGCTGTTGTTTCGCCTATCGAAAAACAAATAGTATTCTTTTTCATTTTATTTACTGAAAAGAAACTTGTTACGGAACTGGGACTAAAAAAAAGCACCGCATCATAATGATGTGACAACTCAACAGGCTTCTCCATGGTTTCATATAAAACTACTTCTTGCACCCCAATTCCATTTTCTTTCAATAGGGATGGAAGTTCATCTCGTCTCTTATTCCCACAAAAGAATACAACAGTATGGCATCCTTTTGTAATGATCTTTTTTGCAAGTTCCGATGCATTTTCATCTGTGTCTGGCAAAGCAATACCTGGAAAATTACTAATAAGCGATTCTTTCGTCTTGCCGGATAAACAATAAACTTCCCAATTTTTAGAATTTATTGGACCAGGAGGGAAATAAGATCTGAAAGAATCAACTGCATTTGCACTGGTGAATACAGCAGGTATATGGTTTGTCAAAGCCCAGTTTTTAATCAATTCTTCGTTTTCTTTTGAATGAATGGATTTAATTGAAATGAATTCTATAGTAGTTATTTCAATATTATTTCTTCTGGACTCATTTACAAGTTCAGGCGTTATTTTTTTGGTACTTAAGACCTTGAACTTTTTCATTACATAACACCCTTTTTACGTATGCTCTCAACAATATTTTGCCCACCGCGTTTTAATATATCGTTGGCTGCAAAAACACCAAGATTATTGGATTCATTAATTGGGCTCTTGCATTCAATGTCAACCATACTGCTTCCATCTGGATTTACAACATTCCCTTTCATCTGCAGCATGTTATCTTTAATTTCAGCAAGGGCGCTTATAGGGGTTGAGCAGCCACCCATTAATGTTTTAAGAAAATCACGTTCTATTTTGGTGCAAAGAGCAGTAGGTTCATCATTAAGTAGTTGGCAGCTTTCGATAGCATAATTGTCATTTTCTTTGCAAACGATCATTATGGCCCCTTGTGCCGGAGCTGGCAGCATCCAGTCCAGGTCTATTGATTTCTTAGGCCTTAACCCAATTCGTTCAAGTCCGGCCGCTGCGAATACAGCGCCATCCCAATTACTTTCCTGTAGTTTACGCAGCCGCGTATTTACATTTCCTCTCAGGTTCTCAATTTTATGACCTGGAAATCTGTGTAGCCATTGCGCAATCCTTCTAATACTACTCGTCCCTATTATTAATGGATTTGCGATTACCGATTGCTGATCGCCGACCGCCGATAGCTGCCGGCCGACAGCCTCATCCCTATAAACCAATATATCTTTATGCGATGCTCTTTTCAATACCGCGGCTTGAACTATTCCTTTTGCCAATTGTGTAGGAACATCTTTCATGGAATGAACAGCGATATCGATCTTATTATTCAAAAGAGCGGCATCTAATGTCTTAGTAAAAATACCCTGTACTCCAATCGCATATAAGGGGGTAACTGTATCTATATCTCCTTCACTTTTTATATATACCAGTTCGGAAACAATATTTAATTTTTTAAGTAGATCTTGTACTAAGCTAGCCTGCCATACAGCTAGTTGACTTTCTCTTGTTCCTATTCTTATTGTATGTTGAGTCATTAATTATTCAGCGCTGATGAAATCATTAATCGCAGCTATATATTGGCAACCCCGCTGATTTTGGATCTTTATTTTTCCAGCTGTATCATTTAAAACCCTTTGAATATGGGTATCTATGGTTTTGGGACATGTAACTGCAGGTCTGGCTGAAGGCAATGGATTAGAATAGATCTCTTTTAATTTTATTTTCAATGATTTCAACATAGGTACATGTTGTCTCATTTCGTACCATTCATTGAATTCTTCCATTAATTCAGAAATGATGATTCTCGCTTTCGGAACTTCCCCCATCCTCATTTTTAAAGTCTCATCTTTTAATTTAGAGAGTTCATCTACATTAACCAGATGCACATTTGGAAGGTGTTGTGCATCCTCATCTACATTGTAAGGGACAGAAAGATCTATGATCAATTTTTGTCCTTTCCCTTCAAGATGTGAACGCAGGATCGTAGGCTCAGGAGAGTTGGTTGCTACCAGTATTACATCTGCTTTATTTATTTCGCCGCTTAATTGATCTATGGAAGATGAAGTAAGTCCTAATTCCTTTGCAAGTTGATCTGCCTTCTCTGACGACCTGTTGATTAGTGTAATATTTTTGGTATTGAGATAATCAACGAGATTTTTGCAAGTGTTCCTTCCTATTTTTCCAACACCCAGTAAAAGAATATTTTTTGAAGCTGGATCTTTCAATACATTTTTAATGTATTGAACGGCTGCGAAAGAAACAGACACTGTGCCTCCACTTAATTCTGTAGTATTTTTAATTTGCTTGGAAGCCTGCAAAACCGAATTGATAAGCCGTTC
>JBJMLT010000402.1:0-2929 GCA_045805165.1 Flavisolibacter sp. | reverse complement strand
TATGCAGGATTACGCAATGTGGACCTTTATGGCAGAACATTACCGGTAAAAGGAGATCTTGCTGCAGACAATGTATATCTGCGTACAGGTAACTCAGGCCGGTATCTAACATTCAGGGATTATAATCAAACAGTTGCGAATTCAGAAGCGGGCAATGTTTGGGTTGGAGCTTATAGTGTAATAAAAAGTGCCAACCTGGTGATTAATTCTAATCTGGCAAGCTCACAAACTGTCGATGAATTAAAAGGAGAGGCATATGCAGTGAGGGCATTAATGTATTTTGAGCTGGTGCGAAATTTTGCACATCCTTATACGGTAGCTCCTAACGACCTGGGTGTTCCTATTGTTACAAAATTTGAACAGAATGCACTGCCCGCACGTAATACCATAAAAGAGCTTTATACACAAATTGTTAGTGATCTTACAAAGGCTTCTTCTCTTATTACGCTTAATCAGGGAGATGACATGACCATTAAATCTACCAATTTTAGCAGGACCATGACATCGGAATACTTTTCAAAATATGCTGTGAAAGGATTATTGGCAAAAGTATATTTAACAATGGGAGATTGGCAGAATGCAAAAAATGCAGCATTGGATGTAGTGAATAACAGCGGATTTAGTCTTGTAGGTCCTGGTGATTATCAAAGCTATTGGGCTGATCCCACAGCACGTACTGATAAACTGGAAACATTGTTCGAAGTTTCCAGTGATGCATCTTCCAATCTTGGAACAGACCAGCTATCTGCATTTTATGAACAGCCGCCAATAGGATATGGTGATCTTTGGATAACCAATGATCTTATTAATCAATACAGTCCTACTGATGTTCGCTTAAGTGTAATATTAGTTGGCACGGCACCCGGAGGTCAGACCATCTATATCAATAATAAGTATAGCAATACAAGCAATGGATCTGATAAGGATGATATAAAAGTTTTAAGGTATGCTGATGTAGTATTAATATTAGCGGAAGCCTATGCAAATCTTAATGATGAAACTAATGCTCTTAGCTGGTTGAATACTCTTGCTGAATTACGTGATCCTTCATTTGCGGGATATGCTTCTACAGGGCAACAATTAAAAGATGATATTATCAATGAACGCAGAAAAGAGTTAGCGTTTGAAGGTGATAGGTACTGGGATTTTATGCGATTGAACTTACCAATCTCGAATCATATTAAAAATCAGATACCATTCACGCCATTTCCTATTCCGGTTACAGAACCTCACAGGTTATTTCCAATTCCGGAAGTTGAAATAGATGTGAACCCGAATATAAGGTCCCAGCAGAATCCGGGATATTGAAAGTCGTGAATCCTCAATCGTGAATAATGACGAATAGTCATTAGGTCATTAAGTCAATAGTCAATAATGTAAAAAGTAAAGGCTCCTGAATAGGAGCCTTGCTTGTTGTGTTTTTAGTGGAATCTATAGATCAATAAAAAGAAATAATTGTGGATTTCCCTTTTATATAATAATCAATTTCTTTACTTATTTCAGTTAATTTATTTCTTCTTCTTTCCAGATCATTAGCCTGTGCATTATTCTTCTGGGCATTTGCTAATTGCTTTGCCTCTTTTATATAAAGATGCTTAAGATAGCTGATGGTGAGTTTTCTAAGATGGCCTTTCATTTTTCAAGACGATGGTTGCCGCATTATAAACAAAAACTATTCCTATTTTCAATTAATAAAAGGAAATCCTGATCCTTTGCTGTTTATTTCTAAATTCAATAGCCAGGATAATGAAATGCTTTGAAATCAATGAATTAAGTAATCTGTAACTTTAATTTCTAATTATTGATCGTTTGCTATGCCACATTATTATTCTTTAGGCGAAATACCTCATAAGCGCCATACCCAATTCAGAAAGCCAGATGGAGGATTATATTCCGAACAGTTGTTTTCTACAGAAGGATTTTCAAATGATTATTCCTTATTATATCATGTCTATCCACCGACGCAAATAATTAAAACCGAAAAGCCTGTAAAAGTTTCTCCGGATGTAGCTGAAGAAAGAATGCTTAGCCATAGAAGCTTTGATGGAATGAAAGTAAAGCCGCAAAAGGATTTTCTTGAAAGCCGTACCGCCGTACTGGTAAATAATGATGTGCATATCGTATTGGCTGCCCCAGAAGAAAGTGTTAAGGACTATTTTTACAAAAATGCAGATGCTGACGAACTTTTGTTTATTCATGAGGGTTCCGGTACATTAAAAACAATGTATGGCGAGATAACCTTTGGATATGGAGATTATTTAATAATACCCAGAGGAACCATCTACCAGATTGAATTTAACGACGAAAAAAACAGATTGTTTATTGTGGAATCATTTAGTCCTATAAGATTTCCAAAAAAATATCTTAGTAAATATGGACAGCTCCTGGAACATTCGCCTTATTGTGAAAGGGATATACGTCCGCCACAAAATCTTATTACGCATGATGAAAAAGGAGATTTTAAAGTTAGGACAAAGAAAAGGGGCGTCTTATATAATATTCATTACGCCAACCATCCTTTTGACGTTATAGGATGGGATGGCTCGTGTTATCCATTTGCTTTTTCCATTCACGATTTTGAGCCTATAACAGGTAGAGTGCACCAACCACCTCCGGTTCATTTGACCTTTGAGGCTAATAATTTTGTAGTGTGTTCTTTTTGTCCCAGATTATTCGATTACCATCCGCAATCAATTCCAGCGCCTTATAATCACAGCAATATAGATAGTGATGAATTGCTTTATTATGTAGATGGCGAATTTATGAGCCGCAAGAATGTAACAAGGGGGATGATGACATTACATCCTGCCGGAATTCCACATGGTCCGCACCCCGGCGCTGTTGAAAAAAGCATTGGGGCGAAGGAAACGAAAGAGCTGGCTGTAATGGTTGATACCTTTCATCCTTTAATGCTTACGAAGCAGGCATT
>JBJMLT010000401.1:0-5567 GCA_045805165.1 Flavisolibacter sp. | reverse complement strand
TACTGGATGGATAAAGTGAAGGATGCGCCTAATGTGAAACTTCATACTTCTTTAAAGCCTGAGTGGGGATGTGCCATTGGCCTGATCTCTATTGAAGGTAGAAAGCCCGCAGAATTAGACGGCTACTTATTCAATAATTATAAGGTGCATACCACTTCTATTGAATGGGAAAATATAAAAGGAGTCCGCATTACTCCTAATGTATATACTACAACTAAAAATCTGGACGTGCTGATAGAAGGAATCCGGAATTTCTCAAAAGCTTAAGTATAATAATTTGCTGATTAGCATTATTCTGCTTTCAGCAAATAATAATTCTTTTTCCCTTTCTGTATCAGAATGTATTTATCATGCAGCAACTTTTCAGTTGTAATTATCTCTGTTATGGATTCAATTTTATTTCTATTAATGCTTACACCACCGTTCTGGATCATCTTTCTTGCTTCTCCTTTACTTGGGAATATACTTGCCTCTGTTAAAAAGCTTACCGCATCAACTCCAGTATTTAATTTATCTCTTGAATAAGCCACATGTACAATTCCTTCCATTTGCTCAAGATCATTTACAGATAAAGAATCAGTAGAAGCGGTTTGCTGTGCAAATAATTTTTCAGTGGTCTCAATAGCTTTATTAAACTCTTCCTTTCCATGCACGAAAATGGTCAGTTCCTTTGACAGTTGCTTTTGTAATATTCTCTTTGATTCATCTTTGTGATGTTCATTAATAAGCGCACCAATTTCATCTTTCGACAGGAAGGTAAATATCCTGATCCATTTCTCTGCATCGGCATCAGAGGCATTTAGCCAGAATTGATAAAATTGAAAAGGAGTAGTTTTTTCTGGGTCTAACCATACATTGCCCTGTTCAGTCTTGCCAAATTTTCCACCATCCGACCTGGTTAATAATGGGCATGTAAAAGCAAAATCCTGTCCCCCTGTTTTTCGACGTATGATCTCTGATCCGGTTGTAATATTACCCCATTGATCGCTGCCACCCATTTGGAGCTTGCAATTCTTATTGGTATAAAGCCAATAGAAATCATAACCCTGTATCAATTGATAGGTAAATTCTGTAAAGCTGATGCCGGACTCAGTTTCAATGCGTTTTCGAACACTTTCCTTATTCATCATGTAATTCACTGAAATATGCTTTCCGATATCTCTGATGAATTCAAGGAAATTCATGTTTTTAAACCAATCATAATTATTGACCATTATTGCGGAAGTAGGATCGCCGGATTTAAAATCAAGGAATTTTTCCAATTGCTTTTGGATACCTTTCTCATTTTTCCTTAAAACATCTTCACTCAAAAGATTTCTTTCCTGGCTTTTACCGCTTGGGTCACCCACCATACCTGTTGCCCCTCCCAAAAGCGCAATGGGTTTATGTCCGGCTTTTTGAAGATGTACCAGTAGTAAAATGGGCACAAGGCTGCCTATATGCAAAGAGTCTGAAGTTGGATCGAAGCCCACGTAGCCTGCAGTAACTTCTTTAAGTAATTGATCTTCAGTGCCTGGCATTATATCCTGTATCAATCCCCTCCAGGTGAGTTCCTCAATAAGGTTCATGTATTGTTCCTTTTAAGGCGCAAATGTAAGCACGGCCCTTGCAATTTAGTTGTAACTCTTTCGTTTACAATGGTGTTTTTATATACAAAACATTATGAATTTGAACCTTTTAGAGTTATTTTTGTAGGGTATCCGGTCCTGTGTAAAAGATCAATAAAATCCATTGCTTATCCGAAAATTGTAGAAATGAAAATTAACCGCTTAGTTCTTACTTTGCTAGCCTTCTCCATTATTACATCAGTCTCCGCGCAGTTTAGAAAATATTCCAATGAATTCCTGAATATAGGTGCCGGTGCACGCGGTCTTGGAATGGGTAGTGCCCAGGTAGCGACAGTTGATGATGGAACGGCGGGTTATTGGAATCCGGCAGGACTTACAGCCATTAAAGATTATCCCCAGGCCAATATCATGCATTCCGAATATTTTGCCGGCATTGGCAAATACGATTTTGCAAGTATTGCTCTGCCTTTTAATGAAAATAAAAGAGTAATTGGTGTAACCGCACTACGTTTTGCAGTAGATGATATTATGAATACTCTTTTTCTGGTGGAACCAGATGGCTCTATCAATTATAATAACATTCAATCTTTCTCCTCAGCCGATTACGCATTCCTTTTATCCTTTGCTCAAAAATTAAAGGATACCAAAACAAAAAAGATAAACTTTGGACTTAACGCTAAAATAATACACCGCACTGTTGGAACATTTGCAAAAGCATGGGGCTTTGGTTTGGATGCAGGAGTTCAGTTCAATATTGATAAATGGAAATTCGGAATAGCCGGAAGAGATATTACCACTACGTTCAACGCCTGGTCATTCAGTTTTACCGACCGGGAAAAGCAGGCCTTGTATCTTACCAATAACGAAATACCCGTAAAATCGACAGAGCTAACTTCCCCTCGTATAATCTTGGGAGGAGCGCGGGAATTTCAGTTCAATAAAAAAATAGGACTTCTTGCCGAAGCCAATTTTGATATAACATTCGATGGTAAAAGAAATACTGTTATCAGCTCTAATCCAATTAGCATAGATCCTAAAATAGGAGTAGAAGGTAACTTCAATAATGTATTTTACCTGCGGGCAGGAATCAATAATTTTCAAAAAGCCCTTTCGGACGGAGATACACTTAACCAAAAGAAGGTATGGATCTACCAGCCAAGTATTGGTGCAGGTTTCAGGATACAGAATGTGAAAATCGATTACGCTTTTACGAATCTGGCAAATCAATCAAACCCTTTATTTACCCATGTATTTTCTTTACAGGTTGACTTGGTAAATAATAAAAATAAAAAGAAGAAATAATCCGTATCTAAAAACTAAATATGAAAAAGAGTCTATTGGCGTTGCTTATAGTTTGTGGTTTTATATCGAAAGCTCAGGTATATAACAATGAATGGATCGATTATTCCAAAACCTATTACAAGTTCAAGGTCGGTAAAAATGGAGTTTACCGTATCTTCCAATCTGTTCTGTCTTCTGCAGGCCTGGGATCAACTCCTGTAGAATATTTCCAGCTTTGGAGAAATGGTTCACAAATCCCTATATATACTTCTATACCAACTGGTACATTATCTAATACCGATTATATAGAATTCTGGGGCGAAATGAATGATGGTCGTCCGGACAAAGAATTATACCGTGATCCTTCCTATCAACTCAATGCAAAATGGAGTCTTGAAACAGATACTGCGGCTTATTTTCTTACGGCCAATCAAAATATAAGTACCAATCTTCGATTATCAAGCACGCCAAATAATGTTGCAGGTAATACTTTACCAACGGAACCTTATTTCATGTATACTTTAGGAAAGTATTTTAATGACCAGATCAATCCAGGTAATGCTGTTAATGTGGGTGATTATATGTATTCTTCTTCTTATGATAAAGGAGAAGGCTTTACCTCAAATAATATTGCACTGAATGGTTCATTGTCATATTCATTTCCTGATCCGTTAAATGTGTATGCTTCCGGACCAGCCCCAAAATTTAAAATAGCTGTAGCAGGTAATGCGATCAATGCGAGAAGATATAATGTAAAGATCAATTCTGATTCAATTGTGGGAAATGAAGTAGACTTCTTTAATTTTTCAGTAGATTCATCCACATTCAATTTAAGTACGCTTGCTTCTAATTCTGCTACTGTAAATATTTCTAATTTAACTCAGTGTATAACGCCTCCGGATTGTCCTGTATATGATGCATTCGTTGTAGCTCAATTTGAAATAACCTATCCAAGGAAATTTGACTTTGGAGGAAAAACAAATTTCGAATTTAATCTGCCGGCAAATCCTTCTGGCAATTTCCTTCAGATAACCAATTTTTCCTACGGCTCCGTACCACCTGTATTATACGATCTTTCTAATGGCGCAACGTATGTTGCAGACATGACTGCAGCTCCAATGCTGCAATTTGTACTGCAGCCTTCGGCTGTTGACAGAAGGTTGATCCTCGTCAGTGAAGATCCTGCATTGATCAATAACGTAACCTCAATGCAGACAAGGAATTTCGTTAATTATACTGCTGCTCCCTATCAGGGAGATTATATTATTATTTCAAATCCAATTATATATGGTTCGGGTGGCTCAAATCCGGTAGATGATTACAGGCAGTATCGCAGTTCTGCAGCCGGCGGCGGGTTTAATGCCAAAGTATATGATATTAATGAAATAATCGATCAGTTTGGCTTTGGTATAAAACAGAGTTCTGCAGCCTTGAGAGATTTTATTTATTATGCAAGAACAAAATATGCGGTAAGCCCTAAATTTATTTTCATTATAGGGAAGGGAGTTAATTATATGCATGAAAGATGGTATGAAACCAATCCTGCCATAAGTTTATTAAATATTGTTCCTTCATTTGGATGGCCTTCTTCCGACATTTTATTAACGGCAGACCAGGGAAGTTCTTATCCTACAGTTCCCATTGGCCGACTTTCGGCTATCAATTCATCAGACGTTGCTTTATATCTCAAAAAAGTAAAGGATTATGAACAGGCTCAGGCCACAGGATCTCCTTACATTCAGGATAAAGCCTGGATGAAGAATGTGGTTCACATGGTGGGTACCAGCGATGGATTACTTAAAACATTACTGGATGAATACATGAATAATTACAGGGATATAATTATAGATACTTTATTTGGAGCTAAGGTTACAACATTCAGTAAAAATACAGTTAGCGATGTAGAGCAAATTAATAGCACTGCATTACAAAATCTGTTTACACAGGGAATTAGCCTAATTACGTATTTTGGGCACTCTTCTTCAACAACCCTCGAGTTCAATCTTGATAACCCTGCTAACTATAACAATTTTGCAAAATATCCAATGTTCGTTGGACTTGGATGTAACGCAGGGAACTTTTTTAATTTCAATCTAACGCGCTTACAAACCAACGAAACCATTTCTGAAAAGTATGTGCTGGCACCGGATAGAGGTACCATTGGGTTTATTGCAAGTACTCACTTTGGTATTGTGCATTACCTGGATATATGGAGTAATCGTTTTTATAATGAAATAACAAATACCAGCTATGGTAAAACGATTGGTGAGCAAATGAAAATTGCGGCCGAAGATGTATTTGGATTTACCTCGCAGGATGATTTTTATGCCCGTTGTAATGTGGAGGAAACCGAATTGCATGGAGATCCTGCGATCAGGTTGAACAATTTTAAAAAACCGGATTATGTTATAGAAGATTCCATGTTGAAAGTTACTCCTGACTTTATTTCTGTTGGCGATCGCACATTTAAGGTAAAAGCAAGCTTTATCAATATGGGTAGAGCTGTGAATAAAAATATTGTTGTTGAAGTAAAACGGACCTATCCTAATAAATCAATTGCAGTTGTAGCCCGCGATACAATACCTGGTATCCGTTTTATGGATTCGGTTACTTTCAATATACCAATTAATCCTATCCGTGATAAAGGAATTAATAAAATAACAGTAACTGTTGATGCAGATAATGTAGTAGACGAATTATATGAAACGAATAATAGTG
>JBJMLT010000400.1:0-3211 GCA_045805165.1 Flavisolibacter sp. | reverse complement strand
TGCTGCACCCAGGCAATGTCCAGTCATTGATTTTGTTGAGCTGATGTTTAGTGAATAAGCATGGTCCTTAAATACATCTACTATTGCTTTGATCTCCGCAACATCTCCTAAAGGAGTTGATGTACCATGGGTATTAATGTAGTCAATATCTGTGGCCTGCATGCCAGCATCTTCCAATGCACGGTGCATTACATTTTTTGCTCCTAATCCTTCCGGATGCGGAGCGGTTATATGATGCGCATCCGCAGTGGCACCGGCTCCTGCAATTTCACAATAGATCTTTGCGCCTCTTTTTATTGCATGCTCCAATTCTTCAAAAATTAAAACGCCAGCTGCCTCGCCCATTACAAATCCATCTCTTTCTTTGTCGTAAGGGCGTGATGCTGTTTTAGGATCATCATTTCTTTCGCTTAATGCTTTCATAGCATTAAATCCGCCAACTCCGGCTTCGCTTACTACACTTTCCGCACCACCAGTAACAATAACATCCGCTTTGCCTAACCGGATAAGATTAAATGCTTCCATCATAGCATTGGTAGAAGATGCACATGCGCTAACTACTGAAAAATTAGGTCCGCGGAATCCATGACGCATGGAAATATGTCCGGCAGCTATATCCAAAATCATTTTGGGGATGAAGAATGGATTGAATCTTGGAGTACCATCTCCTTTTGCAAAATTGGTAACCTCCTCCTGGAAAGTTATCAATCCTCCAATGCCGCTAGCATAAACTACACCCACCCGGTCGACATTAACATTGTCTTTATCTATTCCTGAATCCTGTACTCCCTGGTCGCTTGCAACTACAGCGGTTTGCGTAAATCGGTCTAGCTTGCGTGCTTCTTTTCTGTCCAGAAAATTAGTTGCTTCAAAATTCTTTATCTCACAAGCAAATCTTGTTTTGAATTTTGAAGCATCGAATTGTGTAATGAAATCAGCGCCGCTTACACCATTACGCAAATTATTCCAATATTCAGTTATCGAATTCCCCAGTGGTGTTATAGCACCCATTCCGGTTACAACAACTCGTTTTAATTCCATAAAGCAGGCGTCAATTTTATGTAAGATAAAACCGCCTTCATTGCTGGGGCAATTGGAAGGCGGATTTTAGGTTCCAGATAGAGGAACTATAATAGATTAATTACTTCGCATGTTCTTCAAGATAAGCAACTGCCTGACCTACAGTAGTGATAGTTTCAGCCTGCTCATCTGGAATAGAAATGTTGATTTCTATTTCAAATTCCATTATAAGTTCAACGGTGTCCAGAGAGTCGGCACCTAAGTCATTGGTAAAAGAAGCTTCATTTGTTACTTCCGCTTCGTCAACGCCTAATTTGTCTACGATGATCTTTTTTACTCTTGCTGCAATGTCTGACATGTTGTAAAAGTTTAGTTATAGTGGTGCAAAAATATAAGATTTTGAATTAAATAACATTTTGATCATTCTTTCAATAAAATGTCAGTAAATTGAACCCACTCAACGCATCTAGAAATGGCATTGAAAATCATAGATTACGGCACGGAAGAATATGAAGAAATGTTGAAGCTTCGGGATGAAATCCTTCGGAAGCCTTTAGGATTACACTTTTCTCCGGAAGAAGTGGAAAAAGAAAAATCGAATCTCCTGATTGCAGCATATGAAGATAAAAAAATGCTGGGCTGCTGCATGCTTGTTCAAGAAAACCCAGGAACGGTTCGGCTTCGGCAAATGGCAGTAATAAATGATCTTCAGGGTAAAGGAATTGGAAGGGCATTAATGCAGTTTGCAGAAAACCTCGCCCGCGACAGGGGCTATAAGAAAATAACCATGCATGCCCGTAAAAATGCTATTGGTTTCTACGAAAAACTAGGCTATAGAAAAGTAGGTAAAGAATTCTTCGAAATCACAATTCCTCATTATGTAATGGAAAAGGAACTTTAGCAATTGCAATCGCGGATTAGCAATTAGGCTTTATTATTAAGGCCTGTTTAAATCGTAGGTCCTTTTACAATAAAGAATTCAATCTTAAATCAATTAAATCTGCAACGTCGATCTATTATTGTTTCACCTTTTCTTTCAGCATCTTTCTGAATTCAAATACCTCGTCCCTATTCTTGAATCCATCTTTTGGTACGAGGAAGAAAGAACGTGTATCAAAATACAAATGGAAGAAATAAGGAGTTTCCAGAAATGTTGATAATGCGCGCCAAGGCCAGGACCTTGATCCTCTTTCATTTCCTACACTAAAAGAATTTTCTTCAAAGGCCATTGTAAAATGATCTTTGAATGTGGCAGCTCTTCTGTACACCATTCCGGGTAATATGAACCAGAAGCTGATCATTAGAATGATCCATAGAAAAGAGCCTGTCAGAAACGCAAATGGAAGTATTTTTTTTAGATAAAATAATAAAGCAGAAGCTAAGGCAAATACATTGACCAGAATGATCATTAAACGAATCTCACGCTTGCTTAAAAAATGATATCGCAATGCCTGCAACACCTGATTTTTTTTATAAGTTATTTGTATGGTCATTAGTTAGCTTCAGTTTGAGATGCTGTAAAGTTATTATAAAAAATCCCGCCTATTGGCGGGACTATTGTTTTGCAGCAAGCAACCGTTCATAGGACATTAGTTCGGTTTTTCTCGGCGCTATAAAGATGAAAACTATAGCTTCTTACATCAATAGCATAATGATGTGGTTTTCTATTGCTTTTTGGATTTATTAAGCCCTCATATTAGGTAAAAGGTTTGTTAGCGAGCTTAATTAGCTAGATCTTTTAAGGCATTTTTTAATTCTTTATAGATTTCTTCATTAAATCCTACTGAAACATATTTAATTAACCCAGAACCATTAACGATAATAGAAGTAGGATATTCAGAAATTTGAAGTTGTGATATATATTTTAGTTGATTGGGAATAAGATGATATTTGAATGGGAATTTATGGTTTGAATGAATAATTGATTTTTTATCCGAATAAGAGATTGCAATAAAAACTATATTATTTGAATTGTTGTCCTCTACAATTTTATTTAAAAATGGGATTTCTCTTAAACACGGATCACAATTAGTAAACCAAAAGTTTAAAACAATGGTTTTCCCTTTCAAAGTTTGTAGATCCCATAACTTATTGTTGATATCCCTAAAACTAAAAGGCGGTAAATTTTTATTGATGAGCGAATTTTTATAAGCATTTATCTCTGTTTTCCTTTTATTTAATTGCTCATTTG
>JBJMLT010000399.1:0-9566 GCA_045805165.1 Flavisolibacter sp. | reverse complement strand
TTATGAATTGGCCAAAACCTTGTCAGAGAATGGCTCTGTTAGCAGAGGTGTTTGCGATGTGGATGAGAATGGAAATCTGGTACATATAAACGAACGTCTTAAAATTTACAGGGAAAACGGTAAAATGGTCTATGAAGAAAAGGATGGTACAAAATATCCGGTACCTGAAGATGCGAAGGCGTCAATGAATTTCTGGTGCTTTCATCCTTCTATATTTCATTTTCTTGAAAGAAAATTTAAAGAATTCCTTGAAGTAAATATAAAAGATCCCAAATCAGAATATTTAATTCCTTATGCTGCGGACCAGTTTATAAAAGAGAAAACAGGAGTTATTAAAGTAATTCCAACGACAGCTCAATGGTTTGGGGTTACGTATAAAGAAGATGCACCAGTAGTACAAAAAAATCTTAACAAGCTTGTGGATAGCGGGGCTTATCCAAAAAGCTTATGGAAAATGAGTCCGGTTTAGTCAACTTTAACCATATAGACAAAGTCAAGCATCTTTTTAAATTGCTGGGTACGATCAATACCCTTGAGACTGGAAGTAAGCGGCAGCTTTATTGAAGGCATGGTTGAATCTTTCTGCAAATCATTAAGAAGATAGTAGATGTATTTGGATTTTATGGCAAACACAGCACCTTCTGCTGAACGCTGCTTAGAACTTATTATACCTATAACCTCTCCATTATGATTTAATACGGGGCTACCACTATTTCCCATGTTTGCTGGAATAGTGATCTGAAACGCTGCTGAATCACCGTTAAATCCTGTTTTGGCAGCCAGATAGCCTTCTCCATAAACTATATCATTACGTGGATATCCTAAAGTGTATATAGATTCCGCTACATCGCCACCTGACTTCTTAATTGAATAAGGAATTAAAGAAGGTGATTTAAAGTTCTTATCATCTATTTTTAATACTGCGAGGTCGTGTAATTTGTCAGTAAAAACTATCGAGGCATTCAAATCTGTTCCATTAGATCCCTGAACAGCCACATGATTTGCATTTTCTACTACATGAGCATTTGTAATTATATAGCCTTTAGCATCTAAAAGAAAGCCTGTGCCACCACTTTTGTAATCTCTCGGCTCTGGTACCGTCTGTGCCTTAACATTTTTAATAGTTGCATCAAGCTCCTGAATCTTTTGCTTGCTTTGGTTTACCGTCTGACCTATATTATGAATATCTCTTTTTAATACATCGATATCTTTACCTTCCCTGGGAATAACAGGAGAAATGTACCAAATTAAGGCACTCATAGTAAGCACTGTAAGTCCGGCAATTGATGCCGCAATCGCTGCCACTTTTTTATACCGATTGTACATGTAAACAACCTTTGCTTTTCCTTTTAACCGAGGAGATCTGATCAATCCTTTTTCAGCGAGGTATAAATGAGCATCATTCAGTTCAGCTTTTAGCTTTCTGGTGGAGTCGAATCTGTTGATCTGCTGCAGGAAAAAAGTATGTTCAACTACGGCCTGATCAATTTCAGGATTAGATTTCCTTAATTGTTCAAAATACATTCTTTCTTCCGGGCCCATCTGGCCTGTAATATATCTTTCAACTGTTTCCAATATTTTAATATCTTCTATCACGCTGATTCGTTTTTATACTGGGAAAAGAATAATTTTTTTAATCTCATAAGGCATTTGTACTTCTGATTCTTAGCATTTTCGGCATTCGTATATCCAAATCCGGACGCTATATCCTGCATTGATCTTTTTTTGATATAAAAGGCCTCCAATAGACTTTTGCATGGTTCTCCCAATCCACTTAAAGCCTTTTCCATCATAATAAATTCAGTATTCCTTTTTTCATGTTCTTCGATCTCATTATCGACACTTACCACTTCTTCATGGTTTTCTGATACGGTAAGGCGGTTCTGCTGCATTAATCTCTTTAACCATAACCGACGGCATACTGAATATATAAAGGTGCGAATCTGGCAGTTTAATTCAAAGGAACCGGATTGAACCTTTTCATAAAGAACGATCATTGCTTCCTGAAATATATCTTTTGCGTCTTCTGAAGTTCCGTTGTTATTGATTATCAGGGCCTGAATAGTATTGTAATTCTCTTTATACAAGGTTTCTACAGCCTTTTTATCGCTCCTGGCCAATCCCTGCAGCAATGCTTTTTCGTTATAATCGGCTTTCAACTTAGCTGTATTTAATACCAAAATCTAAAAATAGTAACCCATTGAGTGTTAAAAAAATATTTCAATTGGGAGGGTTACTTTTTATAATTCCTGGTATTAAGAAAGTAAATCAAGGCAGAGGACATGAAAAAGCTATTGGCAATTATTGCATTTAGCAGTTTACTGGCATCATGTAATAATGGAAGCGAGGTTAAAAGCAAAATGGACTCCCTTGGAAAGAAATTCGATTCCTCAGCTGAAAAAATCTACGATTCAACAAAAGCTGTGGGGAAAGAATTAAAGGATAGGATCAAAAATAAAATTGAAAATAAAGATAGTGCTCATTAAAGAGCCTTGCGAACAAAACATAAAAAACAATTATGAAAAGACTATTCATTTTATTGGTAACTGCAGGATTTATTACATCCTGTAATAATTCCAGCACTACAACTGAAAACAAAAAGGATTCTATCGATTCAGTTGCGGGTCAAAAAAAGGATTTGGTAGATTCGGCAGCAGAACATAAAAAAGATGCTATTGACTCTACTGCACAAGTTAAAAAAGATGCATTGGATAAAAAAGATTCAGCAACAAGAAAAGACAGCACTAAAAAGTAAACTTTCAAACAACAATAAAAATCAAAAATTAAATCGCATGAAAAAGATCCTTGGAATTTTAGCAATTGCCGGAGCATTAACCGCTTGCAATAGCAGCAGTGATACCACAACATCACAAGATTCAACTAAGAAAACATCTGATTCTGTAAGTTCTACTACCTCTACTGTTCCTGGAACTGATACATCAAATAAAATGATTTCTACAGATTCGACACATAAAATGACGAAGTCAGATTCTACCAAAAAGTAGTAATCTTTAATACAGCCGCTTGCCAGCTGTATCCATATTAAGTCAAAAATTTTTATATATGGCAAGCAATCGTTAGACTTACCGCCCTGATCCCGGGGCGGTTTTGTTTATAAGAGGATTCGAGGATCATATTATGGATTATTTTGCTTTGGTTTAAAGATCAATAGATATATAATCTATTTTAAACAGATTTTTGTTAAAGTATCCATGAAATCTGTATGTAATCAGTACAATCAGTGATTACCTTTGCACAAATTTTTATATGAGTACATTTGAAGAGCTTGGTTTACAGGAGAAATTATTAAAAGCAGTTGAAGAATTAGGATATATAAACCCTACCCCTATTCAGGAAAAAGCAATTCCCGTATTATTATCAGGAACTAAGGACCTTATTGGGCTGGCCCAAACCGGTACCGGTAAAACCGCCGCATTCGGACTTCCACTCCTTCAATTAATAGAAACAAACAAAAAATTTCCTCAGGCATTAATTGTTTGCCCTACAAGAGAATTATGTCTCCAGATCGTAAATGAAATGGAGCAGTTCAAAAAATACATGTCATTTATAAATGTAGTTGCTGTGTATGGAGGTTCATCCATATCCATGCAGATACGTGACATAAAAAGAGGTGTGCAGATAGTTGTAGCTACGCCGGGAAGGCTAATCGATCTTATTGAACGAAAAGCTATTAACCTTGAAGAAATAAAATATGTAGTGTTGGATGAAGCTGATGAAATGCTTAACATGGGCTTTCAGGATGACATTGAGTTTATATTAAAAAATACACCGAATCGCGACAGCACATGGCTGTTTAGCGCAACCATGCCTACAGAAATAAGAAAGGTAAGCAAACATTATATGAAGGAGCCTGTGGAAATAACTGTAGGCAAAATGAACACGGCCAATAAAAATGTTGACCACCAGTATTATATAACTACAGCTCACCATAGATATGAAACATTAAAAAGATTGATCGATTTCAATCCAGGCATGTATGGTATTATTTTCACAAGAACAAAAGCCGACGCACAGAATATTTCCGAAAAATTGACCCGGGAGGGATATGATATTGAGGCATTACATGGAGATCTGACACAGGTGCAACGAAATAAAGTAATGGGTGAATTCAGAGACAAGGCAATTCAACTTTTAATTGCCACTGATGTGGCGGCGCGAGGTATAGATGTAGTGGGGATAACCCATGTAATAAATTATGAATTACCTGATGATGTTGAAGTTTACACCCATAGAAGCGGCAGAACAGGAAGGGCCGGGAAAACAGGTGTTTGCATGTCGATCGTTCATTCAAGAGAAGTTGGCAAGATCAAACAAATTGAAAGGATGGTGCAGGTTCCTTTTCATAAGCTTGAAATACCTGCCGGTAAAGATGTATGCAGAAAGCAATTCTTTTATTTTATGGACAAGCTTCTGGAAGCTGATATCAGTCATGGCAGCTATGAAAATTATTTGCCCATGCTACAGGAGAAATTTGCAGATATAAGTAAAGAAGAAGTTTTAAAAAGAGTAGCTGCATCTGAATTTGACCGCTTCATCAAATATTATGAAAATGCCGAAGACCTTAATGTACGTGAACGTTCAGGAAGGGAAAGAATTGAAGGAAGGAGAGAAGGACCCGAAAGAAGCAGGGATACAAAAGGAAGAGAATTTGGAGGAAATGGGAATTATACCAAACTTTTTGTGAACCTGGGAAGTAAAGACGGATTTTATAAGGCCAGCTTTTTACAGTTTATTTTAGACCTGAGCGATCTGAATAAAGAAGTACTTGGCCGTGTTGATATTAAAGAAATGAATAGCTGGATTGAAATAGACAAGCAAGCGGCTACTCAAATGATACGATCCATAGATGGCAAAAAATATAAGGGCAGAAGGTTGCGAATGAACGAGGCAGATTCTGTAAGGCGATAGGCATTCCTAATTAATTATTGATAATTGATTATTTTGTATCAATAATTTATCCGGCTTTAGCCAATTGACGGTCAAAGTATTTAGAAATTAATGCAAAAAAGACGTTTTGATTTTACCAATTCCTCTGTAGATTACTATTTCGATGGAAAGGTTACCCAATTAAAGAATATTACAGATCAAAAGAATTCCATCCTTCTTGTAGATGAAAATGTTTATGATCATCACTCTTCAAAGTTTAGGAATTGGAAGTTAATCAAGGTAAGATCTGGCGAACGTTATAAAAATCAATCAACAGTTACAGAAATAATCACCCAAATTATTGAAATGGAAGCCGACAGGAAAACGTTTCTCGTTGGCATTGGTGGTGGAGTGGTAACAGATCTAACCGGATTTATTGCTTCTATCTATATGAGGGGTATTCCATTCGGCTTTTTACCCACCTCCTTATTAGCTATGGCAGATGCTTCCATAGGTGGAAAGAATGGGATTGACATTGGCGTTTATAAGAATATTGCAGGTATTATCAGGCAACCTAAGTTTATATTATTTGATCCACAATTTTTAACCTCTCTTCCTCAAAATGAATGGGAAAATGGATTTGCAGAAATAATAAAGCATGCCTGTATTAAAGATGCGGTATTATTCAAGGAGCTGGAAGCAAATTCGTTAAGTATTTTTCAAAAAAAGAAAAATTTAGTTTCCAGTCTAATTAAAAGGAATGCACTCATTAAAACGAAAGTGGTTCAGCAGGATGAATTTGAAACAGGTGACCGTAAACTGCTTAATTTTGGCCATACCCTTGGGCATGCTTTAGAAAATCAATATGAATTATCCCATGGGCAGGCAATATCCATAGGGATGGCATTTGCCTGTGGTCTTTCGGAACAGTTATCCCATTTTCTGGATAAAAAAAGAGTTACACAATTACTTGAAAAATATGGTTTGCCCGTGAGCATAAAATTCGATAAAAGAAAAGTAATTGATGTATTAAAAATGGATAAGAAAAAGGAAAGAGATCAAATAGCTTTTATTTTACTACAGAAAATAGGGAAGGCGGTTATTCAAACTATTTCTATTGATCAAATCTATCAATCATTTGAATGAAGGCAATTGTTTCTCCATCTAAAGTTAAAGGCATAATTACTATCCCAGCATCGAAAAGCGCGATGCAAAGGGCTTGTGCAGCTGCCTTACTTAAAGGAGGTGAAACTATTCTGGAAAATCCAGGACATTCTGCAGATGATAAGGCTGCACTTGATATTATAACTCAGCTTGGGGCCACTATTAAATACCAACAGGACACAATACAAATTTTAAGCGAGGGAATTCGTCCCAAATCAGAAACCATTAATTGTGGGGAAAGTGGTTTGTCTGTAAGAATGTTTACTCCTATCGCTTCTTTATCAGATAAAGAAATTGAAATAACAGGATCAGGCAGTTTGTTGAAAAGGCCTTTAGGATTTTTCAGTGATGTATTACCGATGATAGGTGTGGAATTTAAAAGTAAGAACGGATATCTTCCAATGAGTGTGAAAGGTCCACTTAAGCCTGAATCGATTACAGTAGATGGATCATTATCTTCCCAATACCTGACCGGACTATTAATGGCCTATTCGGCAATAGACGCCAGAGATGTTACACTTTCTGTAAAGAATTTAAATAGCCGTCCATACATTGATCTTACGCTGAAGATAATGAGTGAATTTGGTTTGAAAGTTCCTGTAAATAAAAATTACGAAAGATTCTATTTTACTAATGAACATCATCAGTTAAAAAATGAAGGACAATTCCGTTTCCGTGTAGAAGCAGATTGGAGCGGAGGAGCTTTTTTACTGGTAGCTGCGGCTATTTCAGGGGAGGCAACTATAATCGGGCTTGATATAGATTCCACCCAAGCGGATAAAGCAATACTGGAGGCTATGAAACAATCAGGTGTGATGATGGACCTACGGAAAAATGAGATCCAGGTTAAGAAAAGTTGCATAAAGACATTTGAGTTCGATGCAACTGATTGTCCGGATCTTTTTCCTCCTTTGGTATGCCTTGCGAGTTTTACAGAAGGTATCTCTTCCATAAAAGGTGTGCATAGATTAACTTATAAGGAAAGCAACAGGGCAATGACCTTACAAGAGGAATTTGGGAAAATGGGGATTGAAATCCATTTAAATGATGATGTGATGCTTATAAAGGGCAACAAAAAAATAAAATCTGCCGAACTGGATTCTCATCATGATCACAGAATTGCAATGGCTTGTGCAGTTACGGCGTTAAGTGCAGATAATAATAGCCTGATCAACCATGCAGAAGCTGTAAATAAATCATATCCTGACTTTTGGGATCATCTTCAAAAGTTGACAACAGGAATAACCTTAAAATAGAATTAATCGCATGAATTCATTTGGAAGAATATTGAGGGTAACCTTGTTTGGTGAATCTCATGGGTCTAATGTTGGCATATCCATCGATGGTTGTCCTGCAGGATTAAATCTTACTGCAGATGATTTTACAATAGACATGGAAAGAAGAAAAGGAGGCATGCAAAAAGGCACTACGCCACGTAAAGAAGATGATATTCCATTATTTATTACAGGATTATTCAATAATAAAACGACTGGCGCACCGTTAACAATTTTGTTTGAAAATAAAAATACAAGATCCGGCGATTATGAAAAGCAACGTTCGTTTCCCAGACCAGGTCATGCAGATTTTGTAGCGCATAAAAAATTCAATGGCCATGAGGATTTTAGGGGAGGAGGTCATTTTAGCGGAAGGCTGACCGTATGTATTGTTGGTGCCGGAGTAATAGCAAAAAAAATATTAAAGGGAATTACTATAGAGTCCACACTGATAGAAGCGGGAGGCGAAAAAAACATTGAAGCAGGTTTACAAAAAGCAATTGAGGCAAAAGATTCCATAGGAGGAATAGTTGAATGTGTAGTAAAGGGACTTCCTATAGGACTTGGAGAGCCATTTTTTGATTCAGCAGAATCATTATTAAGTCATGCAGCATTTTCTATTCCTGCTGTTAAAGGCATTGAATTCGGTGCCGGGTTCAGAGCCGCCAGGATGTTTGGAAGTGAGCATAATGATGCTATAATTGATATGAGTGGTAAAACGGCTACAAATAATGCCGGAGGAGTAACAGGAGGGATTACAACAGGTAATGATATTGTTTTCAGAATTGTTGTAAAGCCTACTTCGTCTACTCCCAAAGAACAGGAATCGTTGAATTGGGAAACGGGAAATGTGGAAAAGTTTTCTGTTAAGGGAAGACATGACCTTTGCATAGCCTTAAGAGTCCCCCCAATTCTGGAAGCTATGACAGCGATCGTTCTTGCAGATTTAATGTTATTGGAACAAAAAATACCAAAAACAATCTCATAATTTTTATCTTGTAGCTAAATCATATGCTTTAGGAGACTTATAAGTATAATGAAAATCAAATATCCAAAAAAACTATACTGTCCTATTTACGCACTTATTTTTTTATTATTATTATTGATATCCTGCACCAATAATAATAATAACGAAAACAGTCATAAGAATGTTGCTGAAAAGCAAGTAGTGACCCAGCCTGATGATATTAATGAAACTGCTGAAAAGATCATTCAAGGCACTCTCAAGGATATTTTACAAAACAATAAACAACTTAATGATTCATTTAAAATAACGAATGCCGTAACTGTACAATATCTGTATGTCCAAAACAACCTACAACCCATATGGTCATCTAAGGGAAGATTTATTAATGGAGCAGATTCACTATTCACTTTAATAGCTGCAGGTAAAAATTATGGCCTGTTTCCTGAAGATTATTCTCATACCAAAATTAATTCATTAAGAAGGCAGCTTATTTTAGATACTTCGCGTGAAAAAAGATTGGATGCTTCATTATGGGCATATGAAGATCTATTAATGACTTCAGCTTTCATACAATTTGTAAAAGACCTTAAATTCGGCAGGTTACAACCAGATAGCCTGTTAATAAAGGATTCAACAGGTAGTCCATCATTTTTTGGAACAGAATTAAAAAGCTTTCAGGCGGAAAGCATAAAAGAATTTACAGATCAGCTTGAGCCGAAAAATCCTGACTATCAAAAGCTTAAGGAGGCCTTACGATGCTTTTTGCCCATTGCCAATTTTAAGCCCTATACTCTTGTAAGTTCTCCTGATAGTCTTCAGATACCTTCATTGGTATATAAAAGAATATCAGAAGAGGATACAACTTTGGCTATATCGTTTGAACCTGATTCGACGGATATAGCGAAAGCTGTAAAAAAGTTTCAAAAAAGAAAACATATTAAAGCGGATGGGAAAATTACACATGAACTTATTTCCCTATTAAATGATAATGACCAGGAGCGATTTAAAAGAATAGCCATTAACCTTGACCGTTATAAACAGCTACCACCATTACCTTCTCAATATATATGGGTAAATCTTCCGGGTTATATTCTGGAAGTAAAGGATAGTGATACTGTTGTATTAAAGTCGAGGATTGTAATTGGGAAACCTGACACCAGAACCCCTTTAATTACCAGTGCTATAAGTGATATGATCACATATCCTCAATGGCACATACCGGAAAGCATTATAAAAAAGGAAATACTTCCGGGTTTAAAAAAGGATCCCGGATA
>JBJMLT010000398.1:0-6916 GCA_045805165.1 Flavisolibacter sp. | reverse complement strand
GATGTAACAAGGGCAAAAACTGATAATAGAATTCCAATATTCCTTAACATGATATTAGTTTTTTGAATATAGTCAATGTCTATACCAAAGTTAATTAAGGATCACCTGAAATATGGAAAATGAAAAGAATGGTTATTTTGGATCTTTCTTACGCTTATCCCTGTGTTTTAAAATGGGAACCTTGCTTTCACTGCCTTTAATAAGCCTTCCAATATTTTTCTGATGCGTTAGAAGTACAAGTAATGCAACAGTTATTGCAAATACACGATAAAGCTTTTCAGGCTCATTAAATATAACCAAAATGAATACGGGGAAGGCAATACTTGCCAAAATTGAACTAAGTGATACCCAGCGGGTTATATAAAGCACTATAATAAATACTCCAACACAGCATAATGCTACATTAGGCTGAATGCCCAATACCATTCCAAATAATGTGGCAACGCCTTTACCACCCCTGAACTCAGCCCAAACAGGAAATATATGCCCAAGCACTGCAGCGAGCCCAAGGCCCAATTGCATATTTACAAGGTACAGATCGCTTTCAAAAGAGTAAGGTAATAGAAACGCCAACTTTACAGCAGCAATGGCTTTTCCCATATCCATGATCATAACAAATGTGCCCCATTTAGAGCCTAAAACCCTATAAGTATTGGTAGCACCGGCATTACCGCTACCATAATCACGAATATCTACTTTAAAGAAATATTTGCTTACCCATACGGATGTGGGGATACTGCCTATCAGGTAAGCCAAAAAGATCAGCAATATTTCATTCATAGAATGATTGGTTGAAGGATTGTAAAATTAATCAATTTATTACCCATAGTCAAGTTAAAATGACAATTCCCTCATTTTCAATTAATAAATAATAAGCAAATCCAAGTATTTATTTCTAGTTTTTCTGAAAGAGTTATCGAAACAGATTTACAGGCATTTGTTAAATCCATTTCATCAGTGTTTAAAATTCCGCTTAGCAACAGGAATCCACCTGTTTTCAGAATCTTTTTAAGTTGTGGAATATAATTTACTAAAACGTTTTTATTAATGTTTGCGAGTATAATATCAAAGGATTGATCTGGCAATTTATCTGTTTGCTCTATTATAATATTTTTACATTCATTCTTCAAAACATTTTCGCGGCAATTTTCAATACTCCAGCTATCAGAATCTGTAGCGAACACCTTCTTTGCTCCGGATTTTTCTGCCAGTATCGCAAGTATTCCTGTTCCAGTCCCGAAATCAAATACCTCTTTTCCTTTAAAATCAAGATTCCTCATCATAGATATCATCATATGAGTTGTAGGATGATGACCTGTACCAAAACTCATTTTTGGAGTAATAATTATTTCAATAGGTAAAGTTTTATCAGATTCATGAAACTCAGCCCTTATTAAACAATAATCATCTATTATAACGGGAGAAAAATTGCTTTCCCACACATCATTCCAATTGCGGTCTTTAATTGTGATGATTTGGTATGGAAAAAATTTAATAATCTGCTTTATATCAAAAGCAGAGAAATCGTTTTCATTAAAATAAGCTAATAAATAATTTGAGGTTTGTTCAAATCCATTTGCATTGAAATCTTCTAATTTGCTTATTAATATTTCCTGTTCTTCTTCTGTAGCTTCAATACTTATTTGAATTGTATCCATGGCATTAATAAAAAAGGCTGCCAAAGACAGCCTTATTCAGAAAATAACATATTTAACTATTGTTCGTTTGATTCAGTTTCCTGTGTACGTTCCTGTTGGTTTTCAGAATTACCACCAGTATTTCGTTGCATCTTAGGTCTTTCTCCCCTTTGCCTGTCAAATCCTCCACCAGTTCCATCTCTTCCTCTGTCATCTTTTTGTCCTTCGGGCTTAGGGAGTAAAATTTTACGGGATAATTTAAACTTTCCTGTTTTTGGATCAGTACCTGTAAGCTTAACTTTTACTTTATCACCTTCATTTAATACACCTTCCAGAGTTTCCAGTCTTTTCCAGCTAACTTCAGATATATGCAACAGGCCTTGCTTACCTGGTAAAAATTCTATAAATGCGCCATAAGGCATTATGGATTTTACGGTAGCTTCATATTCGTCTCCAATTACGGGAACAGCTACGATTCCTTTAACCCAATTATGGGCTCTTTCCACTTTTTCCTTATCCGTACCGAAAATGCTAACCTCACCCATATTATTCTTCTCTTCGATATTAATAGTGGTTCCTGTTTCTCTCTGCATTTCCTGAATAACCTTACCGCCAGGCCCTATTACCGCACCAATAAATTCTCTGTCAATAAACAATTTGACCATTCTTGGCGCATGAGGCTTAACATCGGATCTAGCCTGTTCAATGCAATTATACATGGCATTGAGAATATGCAGGCGACCTTTCCTAGCCTGTTCAAGTGCATTGCGCATAATTTCCATTGACAATCCGTCGACTTTTATGTCCATTTGGATACCACATATACCATCTCTTGTTCCTGTAACTTTAAAATCCATATCACCCAAATGATCTTCATCTCCAAGAATATCTGTAAGCACAGCGAATTTTCCTCCTTTTGTAATCAATCCCATGGCCACTCCCCCAACATGCTTTGGAACCGGTATACCTGCATCCATTAATGCTAAAGAACCAGCGCAAACTGTAGCCATAGAAGAAGAGCCATTACTTTCCAGTATATCACTAACTACTCTTACAGTATATGCAAAATCTCCTTTGGGCATCATTTGCTTTAAAGAGCGTTGAGCAAGATTACCGTGGCCTACTTCCCTTCTTCCCGGACCCCTTAAAAACTTAACTTCTCCGGTAGAAAAAGGTGGAAAATTATAATGGAGAATGAATTTCGAATATTCGGAAGTTTGAGCACTTTCAACTAATAATTCGTCAAGTGGAGTACCGAGAGTAACAGTAGTGAGTGATTGTGTTTCACCTCTTGTAAAAAGAGCAGCTCCATGTGGTGTAGGTAATACATCCACTTCCATATCGAGAGGGCGAACATCTTCAAGTCCTCTTCCATCAAGCCTGACCTTTTCATTCAGAATCATATCTCTGACAACATCATACTGAAGATCTGCCAGATAATTCTTTACATGTTTTTTTATTGACGGATCCAATTCTTCCTCTTCGGGTAGGTTGGCTTCTTTTTTTAAGATTTCAAGTAATTCATCCTGAATAGCCTTAAATCCATCTTTTCGTTCCTGTTTTGGTAAATTACCTTTAGATAAGACTTTCATTTTTTCTGTAGCAAAATCATTTACTCTTTTACGGAGTTCTTCATTCTGTTCAGGTTTTGGATAATCTCTTTTTTCCTTTATACCCACCATATCCCTAAGCTCCTGCTGGGCTTTAATTTGTACACGAATTGCTTCATGTGCAAATTCAAGTGCTTTGATAAGTTCTTCTTCACTGCATTCCTTTGCTTCACCTTCAACCATCATTATATTGTTTTCAGTAGCAGCAACTATAAAGTCCAAATCCGATTTTTCCATTTCAGATCTTGTAGGATTGATCTTGTATTTGCCATCAATCCTGCTTACTCTTACTTCAGAAATTACTTCCTTTATCGGTACAGTAGAAACAGCTAATGCTGAAGAAGCAGCAAGGCAAGCCATTGCATCAGGCATTATTTCGGTATCTGAAGAAATAAGAGTAACAATTACCTGAACTTCACATAGATAATCTTCTGGAAATAATGGACGAAGAGCTCGATCTATGAGGCGTGAGATCAGGACCTCATAATCATTTAATCTGCCTTCTCTTTTAAAAAATGAACCTGGTATACGTCCGGCAGAAGCGAATTTTTCCATATAATCGACACTTAAAGGGAAAAAATCCTGACCTTCCTTTGGTTCCAGGTTAGCAACTACTGTTGCCAATAAAATACAATTGCCCATGCGAACGGTTACAGAACCGTCGGCCTGCCTTGCAAGCCGTCCAGTTTCCAGCGAAACCTGACGACCATCACCAAGGTCAAATATTTTAATATATTTCTGTGTTAACATGTTTTGAGTTTGGAGGTATTTATGTGAGATTTATAAGATTGTATAAAAAGCTAAAACCCAACCGCTTCGTGCTAGTTGGGAGGTAGCTTATAGTTCATTTACATTCTTATTTTCTGATTCCTAATTTTTCTATCAATTCGCGATAACCTTGTAAATTGTGCCGCTGAAGATAATTAAGGAGTCTGCGGCGCTTACCTACCAATTGCATTAAGCCGCGGTGGGTGGAGAAATCTTTTTTATTTTCCTGCAGATGAGCAGATATTTGAGCAATACGCTCTGTTAATAATGCGATCTGGCCCTCAATTGATCCGGTATTTGCTTCTTTACCACCAAAGTTGGCAAAAATGCTAGCTTTTTTTTCTTTTGTTACTGACATCGTGATTTTTTTTGAATTGCATCCGATTAGATACTGTATTATATTTTGCCGGCAAAGTTAAGGATTTTAGCGGATTTTCGGGTTATTTTGCCAGATGGATCAAATTCACCTTTCGAATGAAACTAAATCCATTTTAGGACTTCAACTACCTACAGATCCGAGGTGGGTGGACCTCGCTGGCAAATCTTTGCAATACATTCTATCTGATCACGCCTATTGTGAGCAAAAAGCAGCTATTTCATGTATTTCATTGATCCAGAGATATAGTGGGAGAGAAAAACTGGTATTGGCGTTAGCTCCTGTTGTTACAGAAGAATGGGGTCATTTCAGACTAGTTCTGGCAGAAATGCAAAAAAGGGGATTGAGTTTAGGTAATCAGCGAAAAGACGAATATGTAAATGCCCTTTTGCAATTTCAAACAGTTGGAGGTAATGAGGAAGGGCGGCTGCTAGATCAGCTTTTAATAATGGCAATGATAGAGGCCCGTAGCTGTGAACGGTTTAAAAGATTAAGTGATGGTCTGGAAGATCCTTATCTACGCAAATTTTACCGTCGTTTCAAGGAAAGCGAGGCCGGACATTATGCTCTTTTCATAGATCTTTCAGAAACTTATATTAATAAAGATAAAGTTCGTATGAGATGGAAAGAATGGCTCCAATATGAAGCTGACATTATCAGCAGATTAACTGTTCGGGGAGACCGTTTACATTAATCTGTAAAATTTGAAAAAAACTCCATTTCAGTTTTTAGATCTATATGAGGATACCTGCCTATAATAGCTTTTGATTTCTCATAATAGCTTACAAGAAATTTTCTATGCTGGACAGATTTTGAATTAAAAGCTTTATGGTTGAACGCGCGGTTAATTTCTTCAATTTTTTTTAATAGCTCCTGAGTTTCTTCATTCATACAGGAATCAACAAACTTTTCCCATACATATTGGGTGGCAGCATAATTTGGATGAACCAGGTCTTCAGCATAGAAACGATAATCTCTTAGATCATCAATTACCAATTCATATGCAGGAAAATAATAGATCTTTTCAAATTTGTCACATAAGTGGTGAACTGCCTGAATTAATATTGATTTACTTCTGTTATTTTCAATAACACCTTCTCTTAAATGTCGTACAGGACTAATAGTAAAAATTATCCTGATTTTAGGATTATATATAAAAAGTCTGTGAATTGCATTATCCAGTACGCTTAATACATCTTCAACTGATAATAATTGCCTATTGAACCAGTCAGAAGGAGCTTTATGATTGTTTGCCGCTACAGAGCCCGGTTTACCATTGGATGCTTTTTCTGTAAGCCTATATACCCATGCCGAGCCAAGAGTAATAAATATATAATCACTTCTTTTTAATAATTCATGTGCCTGCGCTGTAGATTGATTAATCTTATTCACAGATTCTTCGACATTTACAGAAGAATATTTGCTGTGATGTTTCCAGCTATGCCAGGCTTCATTCAAATAAAAAAGATCATCGTTTCCAATTATCTTATTTTCAATATAGCTTATAACAGATTCTGCAACACTTACCGGATTAAAAATTATTCCATTTGGGTTATCAATTGAATGGAATTTATAAGACCGCAGCCTGGCAGCTATATTTTCTGTAAAACATGATCCTATGAGTAACAGTTGATGGTTATGGTTTATAGGATCCGGGAGTTTTTTTATTTCAAATTCAAAATGAAATTTCATTCAGTAAATATTTTGGAAGCCAGTATCATACTTTTATTTAAAGCTTCTTTATTTATTGGCTTTAGCAAATGTAAATTTTCAAAATAAGCAATCATATTCTCTGTATTCATATTTCCTACCAGACTGTCCATAGCCATTGGGCACCCACCTATTCCTTTTAATGCGCCATCAAATCTTTTACATCCGGAATTTAAAGCAGCTTCAAACTTTGCTTTCCAGTTATCTGGCCTTGAATGAAGGTGAACTCCTATTTCAATTGAAGGATAATGAGGTAAAAGAAAATCCAATGCCTGGGATATTTGATCCGGATCAGCCAATCCAACAGTATCAGCAAGTGAAATAATTTGAATATTCATACCTGCAATTTTATCAGCCCATTTTAGTAAAATCTCTTCAGAATATTCGTCACCATATGGATTTCCAAATGCCATGCTTAGATAAATTACCAGCTTTTTATTTTTATTTACGCATAGGTTTTGAATTTCTTCAACTCTATGTAAGCTTTCCTCAATGGTGCTATTAGTATTCCGAAGCTGAAAAGTAGGTGAAATAGAAAACGGGAAACCCAGATAATTGATCTCATCATAGGCTACTGCATCCTGCGCACCTCTTTCGTTTGCTATAATAGCCAGCAAAGAAGTTCGTGTCCCATTAAAGTTTAACTTTTTAAGCACTTCCTTTGTATCAGACATTTGTGGAATTACTCTGGCAGAAACAAAGCTTCCAAAATCAATTGTATCAAATCCCACTTTTAATAGTTCATTGATATATTCCGCCTTTTTCTGTGTAGGTATAAATGCTTTCCATCCTTGCATTGCATCGCGGGGGCACTC
>JBJMLT010000397.1:0-2851 GCA_045805165.1 Flavisolibacter sp. | reverse complement strand
TTTTATGGCAAGCGGTGGAATGTTGCGAATTCACATCGATCCTAACGGCCATGATACATGGAAAATAAGAAATTTAGTATTGACCCTTAGCTTCAGTGATGGCCTATCTAAAACAATAGCTTTTGGACCTGCTATTGTATCTCAGGATAGTAAAGAATACAGCTACTATTTTGATAGCCAATTCAATCCGAAATAATACTCAATAACTATTTACTAAAACAAATGAAATGAAAGCTCATTTAAAACTTATAAAGATTATCCTGCTGACAGTAGCTATTATTTTATTTGAGTCTCCGAAATCGGGGGCTCAAATATTTGAGAAAGTAAAAGAGCAGGTAAAACAAACGGCGGATCAGCGCATTCAGGATAAAGCTGCTAAAATGACAAATACATCTGCCGATAAAGCTGATACTTTAACAAATAAAACAGCGAAAAAAATAAAAACTGTATTTAAAAGTAAAAGCAAAACCAGCTCTGATCAGGCAAACACAAATGCGAACAATTCAGGTGTAAATTCTACTGCTCAAAATCAACCTGCAGATACAAATGGAATAAACAATAGTAATCAGAAAGGTGGATCAGCTTCATTAACTGTTTATCAGAACTATGATTTTATTCCCGGAGATAAGATTGTTTTTGCGGATGATTTCATGGATGATCAGATAGGAGAATTCCCTTCGCATTGGGGCCTGATCAAGGGCCAGGGAACTATTAATCAAAGCGGCGACAAAAGAGTATTTAATATTCTTCAGGGAAATTATGCCGTAATGAAGCCCCTTGTAAAGAACAAGGAATACCTGGAGGATGCTTTTACAATTGAATTTGATTATTTCAGTAGCACAGGAGATGATTGCGGTTATGGAAGCCAGGTCTTTTTTATTGATCCCACCGGAGATGATGCCAAATACATTAATGTGGGCCGATATAAATCTGCAGCTTCAGGATATTTCGCTAATGAGGAGCTTGGCACTAAAGATCAAGACGGAGTAACTATTGATCAATCAGATGAAGATTTTTATAATCACTGGCATCATATAGCGATTGCCTATAAAAAACCGCAGATGAAAGTATATATAGATCAAACGAGAGTTCTGGTAATTCCAAATATTGGATTTCAACCCAAGGGTTTAGAATTCGGAGGAATTGCAGGTGATGAAAAATGCCCTATTGGAATTACAAATGTTCGAATTGCAAATGGCGGTAATCAAAATATGTTAAGCTCAATATTTTCCGGAGGTAATGTCTTCATTACTCATGGAATTACTTTCGATATTAATAAATCAATACTAAAGCCTGAAAGCATGGGCGTATTGAACCAGATATATGCTTACTTAAACCAAAATAAAGATGTAAAGATTGAGATAGACGGACATACTGATAATAGTGGAAATGCAGCTTCGAACCTTTCCCTTTCCCAAGAAAGGGCAGAGGCCGTAAAAGCACAACTAACAAGTATGGGAATTGATGGATCAAGGTTAACAACAAAAGGATTTGGAGATACAAAACCAATTGCTTCCAATGATACACCAGAAGGGAAAGCCATTAACAGAAGGGTAGCTTTAGTAAGGTTATGAATTTTGTGTTTGTAGTCAAATAATAAAATATGAGTCATTCAATAGCTAGAAATAACAATTGAATGACTCATTAAATGTTTCAGATGAAATCATTTTATTTTTTTCTCTTGTTTTTTGGACTATTATTTAAATGTCAGGCCCAAAAATGTGCAGAATTTCCCGCTGATTGTCCTGATTATCCAAAGCTTGCTACTGAAGAAGACAGTTTAGGCTATCTAAACAATCTTATTATTCCTCAAGAGATAACAATGATGAAAAAAATCAGGCAAATTTTATCTGAGATGATGGAAGAAATTGCCAGTAAGAATAACTGGCAGTATTATTTATTAAATGAAACCGAATTTTCGGGTTATGGAAAACCAGGGAAGCCTACTCCATATGAATTAAGACCCCCTTATCAGTATTCCATAGCGTTCATTTTTATAGTAGATCAGGATTCTTTGAAAGCGTGGCAAAACTGGTATAATAATGACCTGCTTAATGCATCTAATGATGTAGTTAATTCTTTTAAGGAGGCTGGATCGAGACTTTCTGAAAGCGACAGGTTTAAAAAATATAGTGATTCCGCACAGTATTATTCAACTGAAATGGCGGCATTTATGACCAAACATGTTAATGAATACCAGGCAGCAATTATGGCAAAGAATCAAAAAGTAATTGATAATTATGAGTTTGGATTAAAAACAATACAGGATAAAATTAATTTATGCATAAAAAAAGCAAATGGTGAAAGAGAAAGAATTAGTTCCAGTTCAGATAAGAAGGAAGAAAGCCTGCAATCTATGAAACACAAAAACATGATAGCTTACCGCAATGCATCAATGATCCGTGTAAAATTCAATTTTAATGATCGTCTTTTTAAGTCGACCATTTCTGAAAGCTGTAAAGAAATAAAAGAATTAAATGTTCCCGGCTCAACCAGGTCATTATTAATGTACAACCAAAAGCCAGATGAAAATGAAGTCTTTGAACTTGATCAATTTCTTAGAAGTCCGTTATTTGCGATTGTACTTTTGGGTCAATGGGAGACAAAAATGGATCAAAATAAACATTTCCAAAGCGGATTTTTGGCAAACCCAAGAAATTTAGATCTAATCACTGAAAAGAGCATCAAGAGTGATAAAGTTCAAACTATTGGGGTACATATTGAGGGGAAGGAACAGAATATAAAACAGTTCCTTTCAAGCCTGAATATTGGTAAGTTGAATGGATTGATTGCAAAGTAATTGATTTGATTTTCAATTTTAAGAAGCTTCCCATTTCCAAATCTATTCTAT
>JBJMLT010000396.1:0-6745 GCA_045805165.1 Flavisolibacter sp. | reverse complement strand
ATAAGGTTTACTGTTCCAACAATACCATTAAGGGGAGTTCTCATTTCATGGCTGATGTTGGAAAGGAATCTTGACTTCGCAACCATGGCAGATTCTGCTTTCTGCTTCGCATCGGAAAGTTCTAATTTCTGACGCTCTGCTTCCTGCCATACTTCAACTAGTTTACGTCCGCTCTTATTTACATGGAATACAGCGAAGAACACGAACATGATGGTAATGGCGAATGAAAGGAAGTAATTTAAATTCTGTACAAGAGCAAACCATTTTTCATCAATATTCTCTGTCATGAAAAGGTGATGTGGAAGTACGAAAGCGCACACAGCACAGCTTACCGATACAGACAAATTCATTAACGCATTTGGTAGATCCTTCTCAAGGTCATAGTATAATGTATAGGCAATAAAGGCCGGGAAGTAAAAGAAAACGAAATAAGAACCAATATTCAGTGTATTGCAAATAAAGAACAGAAGTACACTAAAGGTGGCAATGAACATCGATTTTGCAAAGCCATAATATCTGCGCTTGTTCAACCAGAATCCTAATATTCCGGTTACAAGCATGGTAAAGCACATGATCGCTAAAAAAGGTGAATGCAGTATTATTCCAAGCAAAATGTATGACACATAAAAGCTTTGGCAGAACATTCCGATAAAATTGGAAAAGCTAACGCGCTGCATCTCATATACAGGCATGTCTTCATGAATTCCAAGATTCAGGACGTAGTTGTATAACTTCTTCATGGCTTTAATGTGCTTGGGTTAAGGATATTGAAGGAAGAGAAAAATTGATTGGAGCAATTATAGCGGGCAGGCAATTTCCTGCAGGTGGAATAGGGTAGTAAGATCGTCATAGAGTATAGTTTGATAATTCACCATATTTCTCAATATGGCAAAGGTTCGGTCCCTTAAAAATAACAATAGCTTTTAACTTTTGCAACTATTTGGACCTGCAAGTATTTATACATGGTAATTTTTAATGTTTCTACTTGCATACAAGCTTAAAAATTGCTATTTTGAACGCTGAACCGGAGTTAAAAACCCGGCGTACCCTTTTATGAATGCAAGCCTATTCGGCAGCAATGATCAATTAGACATTGCCTTCCTCGACGAAGCCTATGCGAACGATGCTGAAACAGCTTCTTACGTTTTCCAGATGTACCTGGATGATCTTCCCATCAATTTAAACTTATTAAGGGATAGCATTGAGAATAAAGACATTGAGCGATTCAGGCAGCTGATCCATAAACAGAAGCCAGGTTTTAGCTATGTTGGCCTTACCACTATTACTAGCAAGCTTCAGGAACTTCAAATGAAATGTAATACGGTTGAAGATCTAAATTCATTTAAAGTCGAAATAAATGAAGTGATAGAAGATATTGAATCTTCAACTATACCGGTTGAAAAAACACTAACTCATTTAAAGCAGGTAAAGAGAGCCTGATCCCCTTTTAATTTGCATCATTCATTTTAGAGCCTTCGTATCTCTGATAGATGCTCTTTTTTGGAACCAGTCTTTCCGAAAGTTTGGTCAGTGGTTGATCTGATGCAGCTCTTGATTGCACCTTGTCATAATCTTCCCACATGGTATTGAATAATCTGTCCAGAGTGGAAGTGATCAGGCCATAATTTTTTACATATCGGGCATGATGCATGGCATGATAGGTAGGCGTATTAATAATGCTTCCAATCCAGGTTTGCGTATAGCCTGGCTTCCTTATTTCAATGTTTGAATGGCCAAGTACGTTCGTTATAAAATAGAAAAGGTAATACGCGTAAATGCCAAAAAAAGAAATAGGCATTAAATGAGATAATGCTGCTACTGGAAATACTATCCCTACTGAGAAGATAAACTTTTCAAGAAATGAAAATGAAATAGAACTTAATGGGTTGGTAATTCGTGATTCGTGGTGAAGCCTGTGAATAAAAAGTAATGATTTATGATGCATGGCCCTGTGAGAGAAATAATGCCATATTTCAGTCCATACAAAAACTATAATAAAAGTATAAGTTAAATTGAACCAGTTGGTATCTGCTTCTTTTAGCATGCCGCTGTATAATGCAACTCCTATAAGAAAGGCATGCAGGGGAGAGGTGAGAAAAGAATTATTCAGTTCTTCTTTTAATTGATCCTGATCAGGGCTCAGGTTATATATATGCCTTACCTTTTTTGATTTGTAGATCAAAATAAATGTAAAAACGATCAGATGATTAGCCACTGCCAGGAACAGAAGTGGTACTATATGATTCATAGGGTTTTATTTTCAGTTTGCCGCGGTTAAAGAAACGTTCACCCTCTTATATTTAACCGGCTTCTTTCCATTATTTTTAAACTTATAGATAAACGTTTCCAACACTCCTACGAAAAAGTCGGTCCGTGCGAATATGAATATCCAGCTCGTCCTCATTTTTCCATTTATCAGTAATTCTTCAGAGTGCAATAACTTTGATTTTCTTGGGTATCCATAAATATCTGCAAGGCTTTTTGCTATGGTTCCGCAAATAAGCATCGATTCTTTTTGCATGCTTACCTTAATGGCAAACAAAAGCCAGAACCAATATCCCCATAGGCCCTTCCTGTATTTTACGGAAAGCCAGAAGCAATTAAGCTCGCAGTACGTAGTGCCTTCTACATAATCGTAAAGTCTTTTCTTATTCTGGTCGCCTGCAAAAACTTCAATGGTTCTGTATGGATTAATATTTCCAAGCACAAACCCGCCACACATCTTGTTTCTGAGATTGAATGCACCATATACATCTCTGGTTTGCAAAAAGTCATCAGGCACGTTGAGGCCGGACACACTAATATATCTTTTCCTGAACTCTTTTAGCAGATGATCGTCGGTTATTTTTCTTAAAGTAAACATCTTATAGAAATTAGTGTTATGGTAGTTGTTACTACCTGGCTATTATTAAATTTTAGTCCTGAATTCTTTTGCAAATGAAAACAACGCGGCAGCTTCACGGTTAACAAGAGGAATTGACTCTTGCAAACTGATCTCCCGGTGTATCTGATTGCTCTTATCAAAAAATCTTGCTTCTTTTATTTTCTTTAATTCATCTTCGATCATTTCCTGGTCAAGCTTTCTTTTTTGAAGTATGATTCCTATCCTGCATATAACAAAATCGGTATCTCCTCTGTGCTTTCCCAATACGCTTGATAGACGTTCAAAAAATATCTCAAGCCTCGATTTAGGGATGTTCTTTGAATAGATCGTCCATTCAGGTCGTTCTACCAGCCGTATCCAAACGGTATCTGTATCTGCATCTGCTGTACCGTTCGCAATGATGGATTGGATCACATTCTCCCAAATCCTGGCAAGGCTCATAGCCTCGTCAGCAGTCTGATCAAGATAGTCTGCGATCTTTGCATCTCTTTCTCTGGTGTTCTTGAAGAGATTCAGTAACCATGAGTCCGTACTAATAGAAATTCCCATAATGCCTGTTAATAGTTTATTATACTTTAAATTATCAGCTTGCTCTTTCCCAAACAGTAGTTCTACCGAATAGAGAAATTCCTACATAGCCTCGTATGGCCAGTGTTTTTCCTTTGTAGGTCATTTTGCAATCATATGTTTTACCATTCAATGGATCATAGATAGTACCATCAGTATAAGTATCGCTACCATCTTTTTCAAATCCTTTCAGAATCAACAAGCCAACAATGGGTTGATTCTGTTGTTCCTTTTTAGGATTTTTATCATCCAGCTTGGGCTTGCCATTTTTCAAAGGCTCTTTTACCCATATTATCTTACCATAAAACTTTCCGTCTCTGGCCTTATAGATCTGAATCTTGGCATCTTTAATATCATTGAACCACAATCCTTCAATTTTATCAGATTGGGCTTTTGCCATTGTAGATAATCCCATTATAACTGAAACCAGCAATAAGGGAAATAAAGTGCGTTTTGTTTTGATCATACAGTACAAGATTTAAAAAGTTCTATTCTTCTTTTCTGCTATTAAGGAAATGCAACTCCTTTATAATTTGTTGCATTCACTTGCGGAATAGAAGATCCATATTTGCTGTTAATGGCTTTAATATATTCGTTTGCTAATAATGCATTTCCCAAAGGAGTTAAATTAATTCCATCTAAGGAAAAAGCTCCTCCGGTAACAAAACCGGCATTCAATGCAACACCATTGTAAATCATACCTGTTTTAACGGTCTTCATAAATGCATTCACATCAACGAAAGCCAATCCTTTGGCATCTGCTGTTGCTTTCAATTTAGCATTGAAGGCTTCTGTAGCATCATTGATCTGGCTTATTTCATTACTTGTCAATACATATTGATTTGGTATAGGCTTCATAGATCCCCATCCTCCACATTTCAATGAATCTTGTGGAATGCTTAAAAGGATCATTTCTCCTTCCTGTATCTGTCTCATTTGTCCTGGAGCGCTTCCATCTTCTATAATGAAAGGATTATAGCCTTCATGGAAACTAATTCCCAATGGAGCATAAGCGGATGATAATGCGTCTGCATTATTTTTATCAAGTAATAATCCATTATAAGGAATAGTTGTGAAATAAGGTAAGCTATTAATAGAAGGTATATTCGCTACTGCTCCTTTTGCACCGTTAGAAGTAAGTGTTCCAACTACAGCATCAATGCTCGCATTGAAATTGGTAGTGGAAGAGATAGATTCTGCAGCGCCTCCGGCAAGGGCAAATGCCAGCATATCATCTTCACCAATGTCCAGTGAAAAAAATGTTGGATTCTGTGCCATGGCATCAGAAAGTATGGATGCTGAAGTTGGATCGGTAGCCATTCTTGTGAAATAAGGATTATAATTTCCCTGGCCATTGGAAGGGTTACCATATCCTGCGTAAGGAACATATATAGCTTTTGCACCTGGAACACCCATATTATTAAATGGTCCCTGTGCTGCAACGCTTGTTCCAAAAATGGAAAGATCTCCCTGTTGTGCTACTGGAACAGGAGATAGAGAAGTTACTCCCTGGCAATCCTGCAAAGGAGCAAGTAAGAATCTTGCATTTAATGAAGATCCTATTCCAACAGAAGTCGATCCCACCATTGGCTGCTTAAAATCTCCTCCGCCTACAAGCTTTAATTGCTGCGCAATTAAATTCGGATAAGAATTCAATTGTGCATCGGCATACAATGCATTGTCTGCATAGCCGGAAGTAATTGAATTACCAATAGATACAAATTTTGAAACATCCAGGTTCCCTTTTACAGGCTTTGGGACATCAATATTTGGCTTGCACGAAAAAAATACCAGTGCAACAAATGAAAAGGATAATAATTTATACATCGTTTTTTTCATGGCAATAGAATTAAAAGTTATAGGCTATTGAAATTCCTGGAATGAACAGATTTGTTTTATAAGTACCACTCATATTGTTTTCTTTATTCGTATCAGTTCTATTCATACTCTCATAAGTGAACGATACATCGGTAACCAAATGTTTGCAGATTTTATAGCCAAATCCTGCTGAATAATTCAGATGCGATGCATCCGGAGTTTCCGGAGTAACATAGCCATCCGGCACTGGTGTCATCAGGTATTTTAAACCTATTCGAACATCGAATTTGGGATTAACTGAATATTGAGCTCCTGCACGGTAAGACAATGTATTCTTATAATTACGAGCTGATTTTGTGTCTTGCAGAAGGGTAGTATTATTCGCATAATCGAAAGAAAGTGTATCATAGGTATTCCATCCAACATAATTTAGCTCTACTGCCAGTGTCAGCTTGCTGTTTGCTTTATAAGCAGCACCCAGGGAAATAACACTTGGTAAAGGCAATGATGTTGAAAAATCACCTGATGGGAATTCGGAAGCTACTGAAGCGGGAACATTAAAAGTAGCAGTTCCTTTCTTCAGATCCATTTTCACTTGAGAGCGGTAGCTTAATCCAAAAGATAATTTATCAGTTGGCACATAATACATTCCTGCGTTAAATCCATAGCCTTGAGCATTGCCATTCAATTCAGCCGTTCCATAATCTCCTTTCTGATCTACAACAGGTATGTCTCTTTTTAAATTCACTTTACCGGTTCCATAAACAAAGCCGGCGCCTATTCCAAATTTCTCAGATATTTTAAAGCTTATTGTTGGCTGTATATATATAGAGTATAATTGAAGATGCGTAAGTACAAACCTTCCTGTCCAACCATTTTGCCAGTCAATGGTACTTCCAAATGGTGTGTAAGCGGCAATTCCGTAACGGAGCCTGCTGCTTGGCTTACCTAAAACCAGATAACCTGTAAACGGGTAGCTTACCGGAGAATTGGTTTCAGAAACAGTTGATGATGATGCATCAGCATATTGTCCTTTTGAAATTACTGCGCTTGCCCCACCGCTAAAGCTATTTTGCTTTAGAAAGGCTACACTACCAGGATTAAAAAATAGAGATGCCCCGTCCTGAACATAAGCAACACCGGTACCACCCATACCTTGTTGTTTTTGTCCTTGCAGGTTTACCTGGAAGCCCTGTGCAGTAAGTAAGATCGGAGAACAGATTGTCAATAGGGCGACAATTTTTTTCATAAGGCTTGATTGAGTTTTCATGTATTATTAGACAAGATTGTTTAAAAATTAGGGTACCATTTATATATAAAAAGTTTTATCCTGCGCATAGAAAATGAAACCATTTTCAGTGCACGCAGATGATTTTGAAAGTAATTTTACTTGGGATAAATGAGAAAATAGCTTGAGAGAAGAACTAAGTAATAATGCTTTATAAGTATACAGGTTTTTCATAACGTACGAATATT
>JBJMLT010000395.1:0-4117 GCA_045805165.1 Flavisolibacter sp. | reverse complement strand
TTGTCCCATCTGCATAGCTGGCCCATACTATGTTTGTTTTCTTGTCTGCATAAAGCCACATAATGAACTTAGGCAGGCTTCCTGTATTATTTTTTAATTCATTTAATGTACTATCAAAAAATAATATTCCCTTACCCCATGCTGCTACCCATATTTCATTCTCTTTTTCAGCACTAAAGGAAACTACATAAATATCATTCTTTTGAGTAAACTGAAAGTTTGAAATAGAGCTTCCTTTCGGATACACAATAAATAGGCCTTTATCAGAACTTACCCAGATATTTTTTTCACGGTCTTGAAATAAACTGTTTATAATACTGAACTTAATTCCATTAGTTCCAGAGCCTGTGTCCTTATTTTGTATAAAATTGTTTTGCCTCGGATATAAAGTCAGCAAAACCTCAAATCCACCCAACCATATAGTACCATTATAATCTTCCATTAAAGACCTCACCTGGGCATAATCTCCCAGATTAGAACCATTAGGCCTGTTTACAATTCTTTTTGTATTGGCATCATAATAAAGGACATGCTCTTCATAATTTTTTTCTAATGTCCAGTGAGTAAGCCAGTACCTGTTCTCCTTGTCTATTAAAAAGGCCATTGCGCGATAATTGCCATCGACTAGTGGGATATGTTCCGGATTATGCCCTTTATAAAATAATTTACGGGAAACGATATTGTAAACTGCAAGTCCCGTATCTGAACAGATCCAATAATTTCCGCTTTTTACATCTTCATATAAGCCGTTAACAGTCCAGGAAGGAGGGATTTGTATGGGAAGATTTTGATCAGTATACAGGTTTCTTTTTGAATCATACATCAATAACCCATAATTGTTCGCACACATAAATATATGTCCCTTGCTGTCCTTATACAATTGATAATCTGCCTTAATTGGTACTTCTTTTAGCGATTTTATGCGGATGTATTTAAATTCCAGACTCATTGGGTCAAACAAGGCATATTCATTATTCATCATAAAAAGAAAGAACCTGCCATTACTATCAGCAATAATCTGTCGCACTCCTATAGAAAGAGCTTTACTGCTTCCCTTGTTTTCTAGTGGATTTATGAAGCGGTTACCATCAAATTTTTGAAGCCCGCTGGAAGTAGCGACCCAAATAAAACCCTGTTTATCCTGGGCTACACATTTAACATCGCTGGTAGCCAAACCATCTTCTGTAGAAAAATGATTATATACAAGCTTGTTTTGAGCAAAAGCCTGTAAACAAAAAGAAATAGCTATTAAAAGTATAAGTATGGATCGCCTTTGAATAAAAAGGGTATTTGTAACATTCTTCGATTTCTTCATAGTTAATTGGAACCTGCTTATTATCGGAAATATAAGATTTTCTGAATAATTCTAAAATTTACTATAAGTCAATGAATGTTAGTCGCATACAATTAACTGTTATATAAAAAAATAGTAATTTTAAAGGTATCCTTAATTGAATATCTTCGTATCAGGTCGCTAACATTTGCTTAATAATACGATTGCCTGGTTTTTGAACAATCTTTTCTATTAATATTGAATCTGGTTGTTCTCTTCCTGAATATTTACAGGATTTAAAGTTACCAGATGAATAGAAAACGCCCTGGTGGCTAATCTTTTCATAATATTAGAAAATATGTCTACTCGACCGCCCGATATACTGTTTCAATTGATCCACTCTTTGGAGAAGGCCGAAAAAAGGCATTTCAAGCTTTATATAAAAAGAAGTTCATCTAATGAAAATCTCAAAATTGTACAGCTTTTTGATGCAATGGACAAAATGCACGAATACGATGAAAAGGTCCTTTTAAAAAGATTGCCGGATATCCAAAAAGTGCAACTATCAAATCTGAAAGCGCATTTATACAAGCAGGTCCTTGCAAGTCTTAGATTATTAAAAAGTGCAGATAGTATAGATCTTCAGCTTAATGAACAATTTGACTATGCTCATATCCTCTATAAAAAAGGTCTGTTCCTTCAAAGCCTAAGGATACTTGAACGCACAAAAGAAGTAGCAAAAGCCCATCAGAAATTTAATTTTCTAACTCAGGTCATTGCACTGGAAAAAAGAATTGAATCTCTACACATTACAAGAAGTATGCAAGACAGGGCAGAAAGCCTTTCAAAAGAAGCTATTGAAGTAAGCACTCATATAGATATGGTAGCCAGGCTATCCAATCTCGCATTGCAACTTTATAGCTGGTACATTAAATACGGTCATGCAAGGAACGAAGAGGATGAAACAGGAGTAAAGGAATTCTTGAGGCTCAACCTTCCCAAAGGGGCCTGGGAGCAAAATGGCTTTTATGAACGGTTGTATTTATATCAAAGCTATAACTGGTATGCGTTCATAAGACAGGACTTTTTAATGTATTACAGGTATGCTCAGAAATGGGTAGATCTTTTTCATGATCAGCCTTTGATGAAAAGAGTTGAGACCGGCCATTATATTAAAGGATTGCACAATTTATTGAATGCTCATTTCGATCTTCGTAATTATCAGAAGCTCGAAATTACATTATCAGAATTTGAAGCATTTGCAAGGACTGAAAGAGTACAACAAAACGATAGCTTTAGAATTCAGGCTTTTCTTTATATAACCCAGGCTAAGGTAAATTTGCATTTTATGAAGGGCACTTTTAAAGAAGGAATTGCCCTGGTTCCGGATATTCTTAAAAAATTAGATGAAGATGCCCTGTTTATAGATCGGCATCGTGTGTTAGTTCTGAATTACAAGATTGCAACTTTATATTTTGGAAGCGGTGATTATGCCACTTGTATCGATTACCTGCAGAAAATAATAAATGATCATATTGATCTCCGATATGATTTGCAATGCTACGCCAGACTTTTACATCTAATGGCGCATTTTGAATTAGGAAATTCTTCTCTGATGGAGCCACTGACAAAATCTGTTTATAGGTTTATGGCAAAAATGGCTAACCTCACCGTTGTAGAGGAAGAAATGTTCAAGTTCCTGCGTCATTCATTTCATTTATCAAGACATAAATTAAAGCCCGAGCTTGAAAAGTTTCTAAATAATATAAAGCAATTTGAGAAAAGTCGTTTTGAAACAAGGGCATTCGCCTATTTGGATATTATTTCCTGGGTAGAAAGCAAGGTCTATAATAAAACAATGAGCGAAATTATCCATAAAAAATATTTGGAAAGCAAACAAAGGAAATATAAGGAACTTGCTGAAGCTTACTGACCAATATTTAATTACTAACTATTTGATCCTTTGAATAGATCACTATCTGGGGCTTTTCCTTATAAATACTAATTTTTCCTGTTACACATATTTCCTTATTCAAATAATGCGTTTCCGGACTATCGGCAAATTCTTTTCTTCTGTTCCCATAGATGACTATAGTGATTTTCTGATTAGGATAAGCATCACCCATATTCAATAAAGTCGGTGCATCCTGTGCATTGGCAAAATATCTTGCAGTAAATATTTTACCACAGATTTTAACGGAGTCACCAACATGATCTTTAATTTCTTCCAGCTTAATGTCCTTCTGAGAAAATGCACACAGTGATAGCAGAATCGTCAGGCTTAAACAACAATATTTTATCATTAGTATATTAAATTAAATATGACCAAATATAAAATAGATCAGAAACAAATATTGTTTTCTAACTAAAATCCATCACAATAAAAAACCCCTGTTGAAACAGGGGTATACCAAAACTAATATGCTCTTGAGAAAACTCCGTACAAGATCGAAATAATCACTGTTTTAAAAAAAAAATTGTTGTTAATGGGCGGTTAACGCAATAATTGAATGGGAACCAATTCAGAAAGCTTATATATAGTTGAATATTTTGTTACTATTTGCTAAGGAGCTTATCTATAGTATGATGTACATGCTTTAATTGCTGATAATTGACCGAATAAAAAATAAATTTTCCATCTCTTTCCGTAATAACAAAATTTGCCCTCCGGAGTATTGCAAGATGTTGGGAAGTAACTGATTGCTCTAATCTTAGTCTTACATATATTTCAGTAACTGTCATTCGTCCTTTTTTATGGATGAGCTGAACAATTTGTTGTCTAAGCCTGTGATTGATAGCTCTTAACAACATAGCCCCCTTCTTTATTTTGTTTACATCAATTTC
>JBJMLT010000394.1:0-4454 GCA_045805165.1 Flavisolibacter sp. | reverse complement strand
ATATGCGCCAAATCTTCATTGGAAAGGAATTATTCCTGTTACTAAACTGATCACAGGTAAATTCGGACTGCCCTGCGCACTTACAAACGATGCCAACGCAGCAGCTGTCGGAGAAATGAATTATGGCGCTGCCAGAGGAATGCGCGATTTTATTATGATAACTCTCGGTACAGGTGTAGGAAGTGGAATAGTTTCGAATGGACAATTAATATTAGGACATGATGGATTTGCCGGTGAATTAGGACATACCATTGTAATTCCAGGAGGCAGAAAACACAGATCTACTGATTTATGCGGCTCTTTGGAAGCTTATTGTTCAGCCACCGGTATTGCTCTTACTGCAAATGAAATGTTGCAAAACAGTAAAGAACCGAGCCTGATGCGTTCTTATAAACCAGAAGAGATCGATGCTAAAATTGTGTACGAATGTGCTATTAAAGGAGATAAGATAGCCAAGGAAGTTTATCGGTTCACTGGTGAAATATTGGGAGATGCTTTGGCTAATTTTATTATGTTCTCCTCACCGGAAGCTATTGTTCTATTTGGAGGAGTTATAAAGGCTGGTGACCTGATAATGGAGCCTACAAAGAACCAGATGGAAAAAAATCTACTTCCAATATTTCAAAATAAAGTAAAGCTCATTTTCAGTGAACTTAAAGAAGCCGATGCAGCGATATTAGGGGCGAGTGCATTGGTATGGGATATAAGAGAATAAGGCAAAATAATCTGCAGTGTGAAGATTCTAACCTTTTGCTTTTAAATTTTGACTTTTGACTTATCCATCCATTCTGCTCTTCCCAATCCTGGAAAAACATGTCTTTCACTATGGTAAGAAGATCTTACTAACGGGCCGCTTTCAACGTAATCTATTCCAAGACTGTAGCCTATTTCGCGGTATTCTGCAAATTCATCGGGATGAACAAAACGTTCTACCGGCAAATGCTTTTTAGTAGGTTGAAGATACTGGCCCAGTGTAACTACATCACATCCGGCATTATTCAGATCTTTCAAAGTTTGTACTACTTCTTCTTTCTTTTCTCCCAAACCCAGCATGATGCCACTTTTTGTTCTCATCCCTCCTTCTTTGAGGGTTTTCAGAACATCCATGCTTCTCCAATATTTTGCCTGAATACGAACCTGCCTCGTTAAACGCTCTACAGTTTCAATATTATGTGATACAACTTCCGGTGCGGCATCAATGATCCGTTGAATGTTATCTTTTTGACCTTTAAAATCAGGAATAAGTGTTTCAAGTGTAGTATTCTGATTTAATGATTTAACAGCTTTAATAGTATTGAACCATACTATTGAGCCTCCGTCTTTTAATTCATCCCTATCAACCGAAGTAATTACAGCATGCTTAACTTTCATCAGGTAGATAGCTTCAGCAACCCGCTGAGGCTCATCCCAATCAACAGCATCAGGCCTACCTGTAGCTACAGCGCAAAAGCCACAACTACGTGTACAGGTATTACCTAAGATCATAAAAGTTGCTGTGCCGGCTCCCCAGCATTCGCCCATATTAGGACAATTACCACTTTCACAAATAGTATGGAGCTTATGAGTATCTACAAGATTGCGAACATGCTTATAATTCTCACCGATAGGAAGCTTAACCCTTAGCCAATCAGGTTTTGTTCTTTTTACAGGCTCACAATTTGAAATTTGTTCAGTCATATCACAGATTTAGAATCGCGGATTTCGCGGTCAATCACCGATTTCGCGGATCACAATATTCTATTGATTAAACGGGTTCCGTTAATTCTTACTAAATCAGCGCAAGCTATAACAAATCAGGGAATTCAATGCTTACTCATACGCGAAATCCTTCATAAATCAGTGTACCGTACACTGATGAATCAGCTAAATCTTCAGTATTGAATCCGTGAAATCCTTAAAATTTGTGTAATCCGCGGTATTATTTACGCTTTCCGAATGCAAAAGCAATATGACCCTGGAAAAAGAGTTGCTTAGGGTCATTATATAGCATGATAGGTATTTTACCTGAAAAAGCTTCAACGCTCATTCCTATTTCAAGGGCATTGACGGATTCATTATAACGTCCAAAATCAAATCTTAAGGATGCACTGATAAATAATCCGGGCTTTACTTTTACACCATTCCATCCTTTGGTTATTCCTGCAGCCCCATTAATAGATCCCCGATCAAGAAACGCCAGGCTATCCTGTTCGTAGCTTACCGATTGAATTTCACCGGTAGAATCAAAAACCTGCAAATAATATGGTTTTAATAATCCAAGATCCAGACCAGCTTGTACGGCACCAATTACCGCAACGCCATTTTTGTTTCCTTTCTGGCCAAAAATATATTGTTGTCCAAAGCCCAGCTTTATTGTGTAAAAATTATTGATCTTACCATATACATAGGAATTACCAAAAAAATTCTGAGCACCAAGCTTATCTTCTTTATCGTGCTTGATCTCTGTAATTTCTAATGAGTAGGTATTTGTATATCTGGGCGACCTTCTTCTGCCCATTTCATAAAATAAGCCATATCCATTAGTGCGCAATTCAATTCCAAAGATGCTCTGCTTTCTAAAAGCCAGATTACCTTCTTCTTCCTGCTTAATTATGGCATTGATCCTTTGATGCTTTTCAAGCTTGCGGTCTTCTTTTGATTTTACCCGAGTTGAATCCTGAGAGTAGGAGTACAGACCTGTGGACGCGATTAAAATGAGAAGAATAAATTTTTTCACGAAAATTAGAATATGATATTCAACGTAAATTTATGCAAAAAAGTATGACTTCAACCGTTGTTTATGAAGGCGACCTGAGGACGGTATGTACACATTTAAGATCGAATTCGAGTTTTGAAACGGATGCTCCTGTCGATAATAATGGGAAAGGTGAGCGGTTTTCACCTACTGATCTAATGGCTACTTCCCTTGGAACCTGTATGATAACTGTAATGGGGATAAAGGCCAGAAGCATGGGTTTTGACCTTAATGGAATAAAAATAGAAGTTGAAAAGATAATGAAGGCTGATCCCAGAAGAGTTGGGGGAATAAATCTGACCTTCCACATTCCTGAAAATCTTAAAAGCATAGATGAAAAATCAAAACAAATACTGAAGCATACCGGAAATACCTGTCCTGTTCAGCATAGCATCCATCCAGATATTGTTGTTAATGTGAATTGGGGAGCGTGGAATTAATTTCATTACTCAGCCAGTTTTAATATGTTATTTCCAACCGCGCATTTTAGGCAATTCTTTTTATCGCAATATTGAGTTTTAAGTTCGATAAGTGATTGTGAATCGAAAGCCGAACCGATTGGGATAGCAGCAGCTTGAAATCCCTTCGAAATAATATTTATTTCCTTTTCCATGTATTGTAACCATTCAATTGCCTTTTCCTTATACTTTTCTTCTTTATGATGAATACCATAAGCGAAAAGAACAGGAACTATTGTATTAATAATAATATTATTGATCATTTCCTTTCCAATGATTTTCTTTTTAAAATCTGAGGGTTCGTCCAGCTTATAATGATAGTGCCAATAATCGTTAGCGGTTATATCAAATAGTGTTTTAATTTCTTCGACAGTATCAAATTCAAGTATTTTGGAAAACAAATGTGTGGAATTTAATAACAGAGCGGCCAATTGTGCCAGGCGTATTGTAGGAAAATTCCCGGGTCTCATTCTTAAAAAGAGGACAGGTATGGTGACTGGTTTAAGATCATATTTTTTCTTCAGAAAAATGTATTCCCTGAATAACAGTTTCCCATATTCATCCTTTAAATCATCATGAAGAAAATTAGCCTGACCTAAGAGCAATGCTTCCAGTTGATGAATCTGAGATTTATGTTTTGCAAGAATATTCAATGGAATGCTGCGGGCAATTGATTCAAAAGCTTCCGAATTAACTTTAATTCCAAAGTTTCGTGCCAATACCCACCAAAATGTTTCTTCCCAATGATATTTGTTTTGTTCGAGGAATTGAAAAACCGGTTCCGATTTTCGGGTCAGTCTTTCAGCTATCAACCTGTCCTTCCAGGACATCCACACTATATCATTTACTTTAGAAATTGAATTTATACATGGAATAAAGCTGCTGCCATTCATCAGATTGGAATATCTGTCCAATAAGATCATTGAAATTCGTGATTTCAATTCCAAAACAGGAATAGATCCAGGACTTATAGCATTATGCTCAAAAACTACATGAAGAACTACATTTTTATAATTGATATCATTATGATGGCCATGTTCATACCACTGCGAAGTTTTAATATGCAATTCCACATAACCGGCTAAAATAGTATCGTCAATTTTGATGCGGGCATTAATAAAATCCGGTCCCTGATTAGTATTCAACAGACCAGCGGATAGAATCTCCACTTTTTCTCCAGTAACAGTTTTAAGATGAGTCTTATTGAAATACTGGAATTGCCAAATAAATTGAAAAAGCTTTTCAGTCATGAGGTACGGTTT
>JBJMLT010000393.1:0-3098 GCA_045805165.1 Flavisolibacter sp. | reverse complement strand
TGCCGCCAAAAATATTAGTAGTATCAATTTTAATTCTACCGGTAAAATCTGCCTGTGTTAAATTGATTTCCGAACCTCCCATAAAGCAGACTATATCTCCACCTTTAAAATTTTTACTCAATATGTTTTTTTTTACACCGGAAAAAACAGAAGTAATATCTATAAAATCTGTTCTGTCTGTCGATTCAGTAGGATAAACTGTAACATTACCAGGAATGCCTGTTGTACTGTTGGTTTCATTTTGGGCATCACCATATTTCCATCTTCGCCAATTATGCCTTCTCGGTTTTAATATAAATACAAGTCCGATTGCAATAATTGCTAAAGGACCAATATATCTCCTTAATTGAAGGGTAGGGTTTATATCATTTAAAAGGAATAAGCCTCCAATAAGAATCATAATTAACCAGAAACCTCCTCTAAAGCCATGCTGTACTCCAGAAAACAATCCTATGGCTATTAATATTACCGGCCATGTAAATATCCAGGCAGGAAATAAGATGTAATTCATGGACTTTAACAATAAAAGGCCTCCAATGATAAGAAGGAACATACCAGCCCAAATTCGGCCTCTATGAGTTCGTTTTTCAAAATTGCCAATTCTTTCCTCGTTCATGATTGCTTAATTTTAAACAAAGAAAAGAATACATCAAGCCTTAAACAATACTAACTAGGTGACCAGAACCTGTTTTACCGGTAAATACAGTTATATTCTCGGCGAATTCATCATTCTCCCAAAAGGCTCAGCCTCCAACGGATCAAATTCTCATCAATCAGCCACATGAATAGTGAATAGCAATAATTAAACTACTCCCTAACACAATAAATCACCCTAATCCTTTGCGTCTGTTAGCTCCGTTGCGAACTTTGCGTGAAGCCAAAAACACCGAGCTATAAACACTTTTTAGTTTTAACTTTTAACTTTTAACTTTTCCCTTTATCCCCCCTTCACAAATTTCCCCTACCTTTGTACTGTAACAATATCTATTACAGTATGAATAACGGACGATTAGCTACATCTATACACATCCTTACCCTTCTCGCTAAGGAGAAAAATGAGCTATTGTCTTCTGAATATCTTGCCAATAGTATAAATATTAATCCCGTCCTTGTTAGAAAAGAATTAAGTAACCTCAGACAGCATGGATTAATTGAAAGTAAAGAAGGAAAGGGTGGAGGAAGTACCCTTGCAAAACCAGCCAGGGAAATTTTAATGGCAGATGTATTCAAATCCGTAAGACAAAGCCCGTTACTTGGCCGTTCTCATGATACAAATAATAAATGTCCCATAGGAAAACAAATAAACGAGCATATAGACTCGCTGTATGAAGTAGCAGAGGAAGCAATGATCAAGAAATTGGAAAAAATGACATTGGCTGACTTTTGTAAACAATTCAATTAATTTTTTTTATATATAACTGTAACATAAACTATTACAGATAAAATTAAAACAGTATGAAAATAGCATTAATAGGAGCTTCAGGTTTTGTTGGTTCCGTCATTTTAAGGGAAGCTTTAGAAAGAGGACATCAGGTTACTGCAATTGTTCGCAATCCTGAAAAGATTACTTCTACGGATAATAACTTAAAAAAAATAAAAGCCGATATAATGAATCCGGAAGAGGTTTCAGAAGCGGTAAAAGGAAATGATGTAGTAATAAGTGCATATAACTCTGGTTGGACAAATCCTGATATTTATAATGATTTTTTAAAAGGATCTAAATCTATCCAGGAAGCAGTTAAAAAAGCAGGAATTAAAAGATTGATCGTAATTGGTGGAGCGGGAAGTCTGTATGCTGCACCGGACGTTCAATTTGTTGATACTCCTGCATTTCCTTCTGAATGGAAGCCAGGGGCTCTGGCAGCAAGAGATTACTTGAATATTTTAAAGAACGAAGTGGATCTTGAATGGACTTTTTTAAGTCCGGCCCTGGAAATGCATCATGGCACTTCTGGTATAAGAAAAGGAACCTATAGAAAAGGATTAGAAAATCCCGTTTTTGATGAACATGGAAGAAGTTATATCTCTGTAGAAGATATAGCAGTAGCTATATTAGATGAGGTAGAACAACCTCAGCATATTCGTAAACGTTATACGGTAGGCTATTAATAATTTATAAATAAACAACAATGAAAAATTTATTATATACGAATCCTGACAACTGGTCAGCATTAATAATCCGCCTGGCAGTAGGTATAGTTATTTTTCCACATGGTGCACAGAAATTATTCGGTTGGTTTAATGGTTATGGCTTTCAGGGAACTATGGGATTTTTAACAGGCAATGCGCACCTACCGTGGATAGTTGCATTTCTTGTCATTCTTATTGAATCTATCGGATCACTGTTTTTGATATTTGGATTTTTAACCCGCATTGCTGCTTTTGGCATGTTTGTAAATTTTCTCGGCATTTTAGTTACTTCACATATTAATAATGGGTTCTTCATGAACTGGTACAGGACACCTAACAAACCTGAAGGATTTGAATACCACTTGCTGGTATTAGGAATAACTCTTGCTCTTTTAATTGCTGGTGGTGGTAAATGGAGTATCGATGCTGCCCTCACTCATTCAAATAAAAGATCAGTAAGAATGAATACCGCCATCGCTTAATAACAAGTTATAAATGATCGGACCTGAAGACTCAGTTAGCTGAATGCCGACAGCCGACAGCTGATAACCAATTGCTGATCTCTCAAAATAAAAGGAAACATATTATGAATTCATTAAAAGATTTTAAAAACTTCAGTGATAGTTTAAATGAAAATGGTCAATTAATGCCTGTATTATTTATAGGTCATGGATCACCAATGAATGGAATTGAGAATAATGAATTTTCTCAAAGCTGGAAACAACTGGCAAAAGATATCCCGCTTCCAAATGCGGTATTGGTTATTTCAGCACATTGGTTTACAAAGGGTACTAAAGTAACAGCAATGGATTTTCCACGCACTATTCATGATTTCGGCGGTTTCCCTGCGGAATTAAGTGCAGTTCAGTATCCGGCGCCTGGAAGTCCTGCCCTGGCAAAAGAAATGACCAACATCATCCATTCTGCACATTTGGAGCTAGATCATGATTGGGGATTAGATCATGGAG
>JBJMLT010000392.1:0-2014 GCA_045805165.1 Flavisolibacter sp. | reverse complement strand
GATCAGATGGTCTTCAACAGGCATTAGCAAACTTCAAATTACCGTGTTTGATATAACCGGCCACGCCGTGCTGAGCCGGCAATATCAGTTAAAAGCGGGCCTTAATGAATTGCAGCTTACGAACCTGCAAAGCTTGCCGAATGGAATATATTTTGTCAAAGCTTTCGATGGCGCCAGTTACCGGAATGGTAAATTGGTAATTAATAAATTATAAGTCTTATGAAACCGATCAGCAAGGAATTTTCTTTCATCCATTGTTTTCTGTTCTTAGATACCAATTTCCAGTTGTAGTGCCCGTCTTTTCATCCTTATACATATATTACGGAAGTTTATGATGACAACTTTGCCGGGCTTAAAGATTAGCGATGGCGCGATATCTGACTTGCTTCTTATATGGATCTATAGTGCCCAGGCTGGGAAAAAATCAAAAAAGCAATCATTTCGATACCCGATTTGTAACGCAGCGCTTTCTCTTTCTGCGGTATACAATTTCTGTTCTGCGAGCCAAGGGGGAATCCGAAGTTTTTTCTTTTAATGGCAGCAATAATAGTAACTTACGTTTATCCATTACTGTGTAAACTGACCATTATACAATATGGCACGAATCCCTTTTATATTCCTGTTGATAGTTTCATTGTCAGGTTATCGTTGAGATTTTGAAAGCTTAATAACCTTAAATTCTTATATGGAAGACCTGCTAACTGATTTTGAGCAAACCGGTATAGAATACAAAAAAATTCGATCTTATATACTTAGCCTCTCGAACGCTCTTGTTTTCATATTCTTCGTTTCTGAAATATATTATATTGCCGAAGACAACTTTAACTTAAATTGGGGCGTATTAATATTTACATCCTTTTTAGTTTTATTAGTAATGGGATCCATATTCCTGTTTGCAAAAGGGAACCAGTTGGGATGGTATTTTCTCCTGCTCATCTATTCCGTCCTATTGGGCTTTTTTATAAAAATAGGTATCCAAATAATAACCGGCACCTGGGCTAATTTGTCTGTTTTTAGGGTAGGTATAGTGATCTTTATAACATTAGATTCTTCAATTTCAATATTCCTGTTATATTATACGGTAACCAGGAAGTTTTTTGAAATTCGTATTTTGTATTCAGTCATCTGGGCTTTTATTTGTTCCCTGGCAATTTATACCTGCTATATGATTTCATAAGTGTATCCGGACGGGGATATGTGCGGCCGTTATATTTGTCATAAGGTATATTTAGGTAACATCGCCCACCTTTCTAAAGATCGAAATCCCGAATCGGGTGTTAGACCCAAACGCGCATAGTCTTTTTCTGACATAAAAATCTCAATTAAACTGTTTAACGCTTGCTGCAATAATCAATGAATTCAAAAATTTCTTCCGCAAACTTTCAGATTCCTTTTCGATTGATATGGGATAAATAACCTGCATACCATAATTATCCTCGTTCAAAAAAAATGTTTTACACTCTATGTAATAATCAACACCCCTTTTATTCATTTTAATTTTGGCATATCTTCCTATGTATTTACCTTGTTTAATTTCTTCCTGCCCAATAAGAATACCACCTGGCATACTTTTCATAAAGCCTTTTAAGACCTTATCGTAACTATCTCTCAGTTCCATTGTATCCTTCGAAAGAGGTACAGTTTCAAGGGCATCAATTTTAAGGATTCCCAATATAATTTGTTCATAGTTCAAACTGCCAACTGTAAATCTTTCTGCAGGCGTAGACATTTTTAAATTTCCGGGAACAATTACAGATACAATACTATCAATTACGTTTATTTTCCAGGCTGTGGTATCCTGGGAAAATAAATTGCAGGATACTAATATGCATATAGACAGTAGGCCAGACCTTATTTTCACGTTAGGTGTTAATTAGTTGTAAAATTGAAGTCAAATTGTTGGGGGATTGGAGATCAGATCAAATTCCTGGGATATTATTGCTGACGTTGCAGCAGGTCAATATGTTACCGGGCGAATTCTGTTCAAGACAGACAGTAGTGGCGAAGCGAAGGG